>JBOFQK010000220.1:0-1357 GCA_051660865.1 Culicoidibacterales bacterium
TGAATGATGCTCGCGATTTACAAGCCGTAATTCATTATACGTGTGGCAAGCAGCAGTTCTATGGTGGGAGTGGGCGTTTGGAAGCGTACTTGTTTGCGACGAAAATTGCTGATTTTGGCTTGGAACAACGGCTTGAAGCTGCTGGTTTTCAACGTGAGCTTGGAAGTTATCAGTTACGTGATGAAACGTTGATGTACGAATTTATCCAAGGAGATTTACGGACACTTGTACATGAGTATGTCGTGGAAATGAGTGATGACTTTAGTAAATGGTACGTTGTCAGCCCTTCCGCAACATTAGGAATCCGCTTAGAACACGATTTATTGAAAATTGACGTTGAGCAATTGCAGTTTAGTTTACGCGACTATGCAGAAGTTGCCGAAAAATATCGTTTGAAAAAGAAATATCATCGCTTAGATGATGGCCAATTTCTCGATTTAACGACTGCATCGATGCGAGCGGCAATTGAAGTGTTAGAACAATTAACGATTACCGAAGCCGAAATCGAGCAAGGTGAAATCGTGCGTTCGCAATATGAAGCGTTATTTTTGCAAGCGAGTTTGCAGCAACAGCACGCTCAAGCCCAAACCAATGCAGCCTTTCAACGCTTAGTTACCGATTTTGAGCACGTTGCCACGCAAGCATACACGGCCCCGGAAGGTTTAACCGCGACGTTGCGGCCATACCAAGAAACTGGGGTGCAGTGGTTACAAACGTTAGCGGCGTACCAAATGGGCGGGATTTTAGCTGATGATATGGGCTTAGGGAAAACGTTACAAGTGATTACGTTAATGCTCCAAGCCCAATGTAAGCAACCGCATCTGATTGTCACACCGAAATCATTGTTATATAATTGGCAAGCTGAATGTGCGAAATTTGCCCCAACATTAAAGGTGCTCGTCGTTTCGGGAACAGCGTCACAACGGCGCGCGTTACTCACGCAAGCAGCGGAGTATGACGTGATCGTCACTTCTTATGATGCTTTGCGCCGCGATTGCCATCACTATGAAGCTTGCGAGTTTGGCTACTTAATTTTGGATGAAGCCCACATTGTCAAAAATGCTTTAACGAAAGTGGCAAAAAGTGTCAAACAAATGAAGAGTCGCAGTCGCTTTGCGTTAACCGGAACGCCAATTGAAAATTCATTAGCTGATTTATGGTCGCTCTTTGATTTTGTCTTGCCGGGATATTTAGGGAACTACTTAGCATTCCGCAAGCAGTATGAACGACCAATTACAAAAAACGATGATTCAGGAGCGAAACAACGTCTCCATCAACTGACCAAGCCGTTTATTTTACGCCGCTTAAAACGGGAAGTGTTAACCGAATTACCAGCGAAAATTGAAACGACGATGTA
>JBOFQK010000221.1:0-7319 GCA_051660865.1 Culicoidibacterales bacterium
CGGTGAGCCATATCGATAGCGTCAAACGTCTCAGTTAAAGTACCGATTTGGTTAACTTTGATTAAGATTGAGTTTGCGATTCCTTTTTCGATTCCTTCTGCTAAGATTGCAGGGTTTGTAACGAATAAGTCATCACCAACGATTTGAACTTTGTCACCCATAACTTCAGTCATGTGTTTGAATCCATCCCAGTCAGACTCATCTAATCCATCTTCGATAGAAACGATTGGGAATTCAGCTACTAACTCTGAGTAGTAAGCTACTAACTCAGTTGAAGTTAATGAACGTCCTTCACCTTTTAAGTTGTACATTTTTGTTTCTTTATCGTAGAACTCTGAAGAAGCAACATCCATAGCGTAAACTACGTCTACACCTGGAGTGTATCCAGCTTTTTCAACAGCTTCATTGATAACTGTTAATGCTTGTTTGTTAGACTCTAAGTTTGGAGCGAATCCACCCTCATCACCAACTGAAGTAGCTAATCCCATTCCGCCTAAAACTGATTTTAAAGCGTGGAATACTTCAGCACCAACACGTAATGCTTCTTTTAAAGAAGTAGCACCAACTGGCATAATCATGTATTCTTGGAAGTCGATTGAGTTGTCAGCGTGCTCACCACCGTTAATGATGTTCATCATTGGCGTTGGTAATACTTTCGCATTGAATCCACCTAAGTAAACATATAATGGTAATCCTAACTCGTCAGCAGCAGCGTGAGCTACAGCCATAGAAATACCTAAGATAGCGTTTGCTCCTAAGTTTTTCTTGAAAGCATCTCCATCTAATTCGATCATTGCATTGTCGATACCAACTTGGTCAGTAACTTCCATACCAATGATTGCAGGTGCTAACACTTCGTTTACGTTTGCAACAGCTTTAACAACTCCGCGTCCTAAGTAACGAGATTTGTCTCCATCACGTAATTCTAATGCTTCACGAGCTCCTGTAGATGCTCCTGATGGTACGATTGCGCGTCCGAATCCACCGTCTTCTGTTACTACCTCAACTTCAACAGTTGGGTTTCCGCGAGAATCTAATACTTCGCGTGCGTAAATTGATTCAATTCTTGACATAGTTAATTCTCCTTTAATTTAAAAGATTGATACACCCAAATTATACTACATCTCTTGGGTGTTTCAAACAAAAAAAGTACTCTTCTGACGATTTTAGGACTTTTTTTCTTGTTTTTTATCTTGTATCCGCTTTCGCGTTTTTCATAAGAATCTCCTAAAACCGCTTTTTGATTGCCTTAAACAACTGTCCGTACGCCCCTTCACGAGCAACAAGGAGGTGTGGTTCGATTCCCGCTGGCCGCTCAATGGCAAAACGCAACACCGCATGCTCAGCTTGATGTTGATCAGTCGTGAAAATAAATGGTGCCTCTGTAAAGTCACTAAATTCTTCCTGATTACTCACAATCGTATTAAATGTCCTTGCGAGTTGTTGAGCAACTACTGACGCCTCTTCACCAACGACACAAATTTTTTGTTGTAATTTAGGCCGGACTAAAACCGGAACGGCTTGCCAGTGGCGCCATAAGTGCTGGCGAATTTCGGTTCCTGAAATCGGCATATTAATCCGCTTGGCATCTAGTAATTGGACGTGTGCCGAAAAATAAAACGTAAAATTATCAATATCATCAACTTGATTTGTAAAAATAATATCTGGTTTTATTCCACATTCACTCAAAAGCTGATTTGCAGCTTGACTCCATTCGGGCCAGCCAAATGGATAAAGTGGTACGTGCTCTTCGTGTAAATGGAGTAATTGAATTTTCGGATTTTTTGCAAAAATTGCTTTCAACCAAATCATTCGATCCCCTACAGTTGGTTGATATTGCATTTGACTCCGCTCCCACAAATAATAATCACGCTGTTGGTGACTACACATCACTACGATTAATTCATCAACATATTGTGATGCCATTTCAATAAAATATACATGACCTAAGTGCACTGGATAAAATTTACCGAAAATAACCCCAACTTTTTTCATACATTACCCTCCTGATTCACATTTTGTGTTATCTATCATAAAGAAAAAAACCTTGAAATTCAAGGCTAGTTTTCATCATTATTTGCTTTAGTCAGTTTTCCCATCCCGCCAAATCTTGAGGTATACGAGTAAATACACCCACAATAGTTTTGACGATACAGTTCATATTCTTTGGCAATTGCAATTGACTGCCGGAAACCATTTTTCTTTTTAAAATCTGAATGTAAAAATTGAGTTTCGTCTATTCCATTCTCATCAAGTTCATCACCAATACGATTCACAGCCTCGGTATTTTTATACGGACTAACTGTTAGTGATGTTGTGTAATATTCACAGCCAAGCTCAATTGCAAATTTCTTCGCTTCTTCTAAACGTAATTCATAACACACTTCGCAGCGTTTTCCCTTTTCAGGTTCTGCTTCAAGACCTTTTGTCCGGTTAAAAAACTCCCGTGGATTATACGGCCCCTCAACAAAAGCAATATCCTGCGCGTGGCGTTCATTAAACGCCTGAATAAAATCAGCTTGAGTATCACGACGTTTGATGTACTCTTTTTTTGGATGAATATTTGGATTATAAAATAATACTGTAATTTCAAATGCGTTCGCTAAACTATTTAACACTTGGGTATTACAGGGACCACAACAAGCATGGACCAATAGTTTAGGACGTTTCCCTAACACTTGTAGTTCAGCAACTAATTCTTCTAACTCTGCTTGATAATTCCGTTTTTGCATCTGTTTCCCTCATTTCTCCCTTTATTATACCAAAAGTCATGCATTTAACCGTTAAATCGCAACTAATTTTTTCACAGAACTTTCTACTACTATTGTTGGATGATTGTGTTATAATGAGAAAAAAATCAATTTAAAGGAGTGTGAGTGGAGCGATGTCGTCCATTCCGATAGTGCTCGCGTCGAGTTCACCTCGGCGTCATGAGCTCTTAAAAAAAATTATTGAAGATTTTACAATCTTCCCTAGTCAACTTGAAGAAATTGTTGATGTAAATCTCTCACCGGCTGAAGTTGCAATGAGTCTTGCTCGGCAAAAAGCCGAAGAAGTTCAATTTTATTATCCCGACAGTTTAATTATTGGTGCCGATACACTTGTTGTTTGCAATGATGAAATTTTAGGCAAACCGCTCGATGAGGCTGATGCCCTTCGAATGCTATCAATGATGAGCAATAATACCCAAGTTGTTATTACTGGCGTTTCTCTCCACTATGGTTCTAAATTCCATACGTTTTATGAAGCTACACAGATTACTTTCAACGAGCTTGATGCTGAATTTATCTCACAGTACATTGCTTCCGGTGAACCATTTGATAAAGCCGGTGGCTATGGGATTCAAGGTTTTGATGATCAACTCATTCATAATCTAAACGGTTCAAAAACCAATGTCATTGGCCTTCCAGTAAAACGTCTCAAAAAAGAACTTGAAATCTTCTTTAAGCAATTATAGAACAAAAAAAAGACCATTCGGTCTTTTTTTTTTGCCTTTTGCGCACCTTGCAACTAAAGTCATAAGGTATTCTGGCTTAAAATTATAAAATTACTGTTTTTCCTGTCATTTCAACTGGTTGTTCTTCACCTAATAATGAAAGAATTGTTGGTGCTAAGTCAGCAAGAACTCCATCTTGGCGTAATTCAACACCAGCTTTTGTAACAATCAGTGGTACTGGGTTTGTTGTATGAGCTGTAAATGCTTTACCATTTTCATCTAAAATTTGTTCTGCATTTCCGTGGTCAGCTGTAATTAATGCAACTCCACCTTTTTCGATGACTGCATCAGCAACACGTCCAATACAGCTATCAACTGTTTCAACAGCTTTAATAACTGCTGATTCAACTGCAGTATGACCAACCATATCGCAGTTTGCGTAGTTTAAGATAATTACATCATATTTATCAGCTGCGATTGCTGCTAATAATTTTTCTGTTACTTCTTCCGCACTCATTTCTGGTTGTAAGTCATACGTTGCTACTTTTGGCGAACTTACTAAAATACGATCAGCATTTGGTAATTCTTTATCAACTCCACCATCGAAGAAGAATGTTACGTGAGCATATTTTTCTGTTTCAGCAATACGTAATTGATTGTATCCACGTTCAGCTAAAACATCACCTAATCCATTTGTTAATGTTAATGCATGGAATGCGATTAAGTCTGATTTTACTGAATCAGCATATTTCATCATTTGTACATATGTTACATCGTTTGCACGACGTTTTGGTGTAAATGAATCATATTCTGGATTTGTTAATACTGATGCTAATTGGATTGAGCGGTCAGGACGGAAGTTAACATTAACAATCACATCTCCATCACGAACTGTTCCATCAACATTTGCATTAACTGCTGGTAAAACAAACTCATCTAAACGTTCAGCTGCATATTCACTAGCAATATACTCAGCAACATCGCTGTATTTTACTCCAATTCCATCAACGATTGCATCGTATGCTAATTCAACACGATCCCAACGTTTGTCACGGTCCATTGAGTAATAACGTCCTGAAACCGTTGCAATTGCACCAACACCGATTTCTTCGATTGCTGCTTGAACTTGATTAATGTATGTCATGGCACTACTTGGCGCAACGTCACGTCCATCTAAGAATGCATGCACGACAACATCTGTTAACCCAAATGATTTTGCCATTTTTAAAACTGCGATAATGTGCTCAATATGCGCATGAACACCACCATCTGATAATAATCCCGTGATATGGAAACGACTATTATTTGCTTTTGCTTTTTCAACAGCAGCAACTAATACTTCATTTTTTTCAAATTCGCCATCGCGGATTGCTTTATTGATTAATGTTAAGCTTTGGTAGACAATACGTCCAGCTCCTAAGTTTAAGTGACCTACTTCTGAGTTCCCCATTTGTCCCTCTGGTAAACCAACTGCTTCTCCACATGCACCTAATTGTGTTGTTGGATATGTTGCCATTAAACGCTCTAAGTTTGGTTTATTTGCTTTTGCATATGCATTTCCTGCATTCGCTTCCGCGATTCCAACTCCGTCAAGAATTGCTAATAAAATTGGACTTTTTCCCATTGTTATCGTCTCCCTTATGGTTGTATTTTATATTTGTATCATACCACAAACTCTTACGAGCGTAAATAAATCCACTCATTAAGTGTTCTAGAGAAAAACCTGTATTTTTCGCTTGAACACTTTTATTTATTTATAGACTGGCAATGATTGCTTGTAAACGTGTAATTACTGCTTCTTTACCAATTAATTCAATTGCATTCGGTAGATCCGGTCCATGCATTTGCCCCGTTGTTGCAATACGCACTGGCATAAATAACATTTTCCCTTTGGCTCCAGCATCTTTTCCTGTTTGTTGGATTGCTTTTTTAATTGCTGCTGCTTCAAATTCTGTTAATGCTTCAAAATGCGCTAATAATGTTTCCAATGTTGCTTTGACTCCCTCTTGAGCGACAAATGCTTGCGCTTCTTCATCTAAAGCAATTGTTTCTTTGAAGAATAAATCGGTAATTTCAACAATTTCTGCACCATATGACATTTGATCATGGTAAAGACTAATTAATTTACTTACCCACTCATCTGATTTTGCGCTTAAATCATAAGCTTTTTCTAAATGCGGGCGAGCTAAACTAATCACTGTTTCTAATGAAGCAGCTTTCATATAACGGTTGTTAATCCACGTTAATTTATCGCGGTCAAACATCGCTGGCGCTGAGCTTAAACGGTGCTCATCAAAGATTTTGATAAACTCGTCTTTACTGAAGATTTCTTCTTCACCTTCTGGTGACCAACCGAGTAAAGCGATAAAGTTAAATAATGCTTCTGGCAAGTAACCTAATTCACGGTATTGTTCAATAAATTGAAGCACTGATTCATCACGTTTCGATAACTTTTTACGGTTTTCATTGACGATTACTGACATGTGACCAAACGCCGGCGCTTCCCAACCAAGTGCTTTGTAAACCATTAATTGACGTGGAGTATTTGAAATGTGTTCTTCACCACGTAAAACATGGCTAATTTCCATTAAATAATCATCAACAACAACAGCATAATTGTACGTTGCAATTCCATTCTTTTTCACAAGTACCCAGTCACCAATATCTTTTGATTCAAACGTAATTGCTTTACGAACCATATCAGTCCATGTATACGTTTCGTTTGCTGGAACAGCAAAGCGAACTGTATATTCTAGTCCTGCTGCTTCTTTTTCTGCACGTTGCTCAGCCGTTAAGTGACGACACTTCCCACTGTAACGTGTTGTTGGATGTCCTGCTGCGATTTGGGCTTCACGTTCAGCTCCAAGCTCTTCTTCAGTACAATAACAGCGGTATGCATTTCCTTCACTAATCATTTGATCAGCATATTTTGTATATAAATCAAGACGTTCTAATTGACGGTAAGGACCATAATTCCCACCCATATCTGGACCTTCATTCCAATGAATTCCTAACCAGTGTAAATTACTTGCTTGGCTTTCTTCACCACCAGCGACGTTACGTTCAATATCAGTATCTTCGATACGTAAAACCATATCACCATTATAGTGATTCGCAAATAAATAAACATACAATGCCGTCCGGGCATTTCCGATATGTAAATGTCCTGTTGGACTCGGTGCATAACGCACGCGTACACGTGTACTCATATAATAGACCTCCAAAAATTGGCTAAATTCTTTTTTATTATACCATTTTTCAACTTTTTTGAAAATAATGACTATTGCTTAATCATCAAGACAACAGCTTGAGCCATAATCCCTTCTTCGCGTCCCACAAAGCCCATTTTTTCGCCACGAGTTGCTTTCACATTGACCTGACTGCGTTCAACTTGCAAAATTTTCGCAATTGTTTCACACATACTTTCGATATGTAGCCGTAATTTCGGCTGTTCGGCTAAAACTGTACTATCAACATTCCCAACAACATAACCATGTCGATGCACTAAAGCGACAGTTTCAGCCAAAAGAATCTTTGAATCAATCCCTTTGTACTTTGGATCAGTATCCGGAAAGTGTGCTCCAATATCACCTAAACCGAGGGCGCCAATCATCGCCTCAGTAATCGCGTGGAGTAAAACATCAGCATCAGAATGTCCAAGTAACCCTTTTGTATGGGGAATTTCAACTCCACCTAAAAATAATTTCCGTCCTTCGACGAGTTGATGAATATCTGTTGATTGACCAATTCGTATCATTCAATCATTCCCGTTGCCAATTTATTGTAAAAGTTTATAAATATCTCAAAACTCTCCAACAAACTGTTTGCTTCCCCGTTCAGCGTGTTCAATTTGGCTGTCGTGTGAAGCTTGTTTCCAAGGACA
>JBOFQK010000222.1:0-15045 GCA_051660865.1 Culicoidibacterales bacterium
AAAAATGAGTCAATTAACAAAGCTAACAACAAATGACATTTTAGAAAAAGAATTCCGCACTGAAATTCGTGGCTATAGCCAAAGTGAGGTTGATGAATATTTAGATGTGATTATTCAAGATTTTCAAGTGTTTGAGAAAGAAATCAATCGTTTACGTAAAGAAAATCAAGCGCTCCACCGCGATTTAAATACAGCAATGCAACGTGCACAAGCAGCACAAGCACCAACACCAGCAGTACAAGTTGCACCAACAGCGACGACGCGGACGGAGTCAACGCAATTCACTAATTATGATGTCATTAAGCGTGTTGCTCAATTAGAGCGTCAAGTTGCTGAAATTGAAAAGCAACTTCAAGCCCAAACGCAGACTGCTCAGATTACTCAGCCAGAAAGTATAACTGAAATTGGAAGTATCTCGGCAGAAAAACCATTAACAGCAGAAGAAATTGAGAAAACTTTACAATTTACATTTACAAAGTAAAAGAAGTCTGTATAATATAATAAGTACTGAGGTAATCGCTGCATTTTTTAGAGATGTAGAGGAAAGTCCATGCTCACACAAACTGCGATGTTTGTAGTGTTCGTGCTTAGTGAAGACATAAGCTAAGGCAGAGTGATCTGACGGCGGTGAAAACACCTAAGGTAGCAATACTATGGCTGAGTAACTGTAAAGTGCCACAGAGACGAGTTTATCATGAAAATGGTGAAATGAAACGTTGGTAAACCCCGCGAGTGAGAAACCCAAATTTTGGTAGGGGAGTCCGCCTCGAAGGAAACAGAACGGAGAGGGGATTAGTACAAATTGTACTAAAGATAAATGATTACCGCTACAGGTACGAGACGCAAGTCGCTTGGAGTACGGTAGGACAGAACATGGCTTATGAGGTACATTCTAAAAAAAATAACTCAAATTTGAGTAGCACCAGGAAAACTGGTGCTTTTTTTGATAAAAAATTATTAATGATAATAAATTCTCATGTTGAAAAGAATAAATTAATTTGAAATAATTTATTATCATGCAAACACCCAAAAATAAAAGCGTTTTCTTGGCAGTTATCCTTACTAAATGCTTAATTTATTAAGAAAGAAAAGTTTTTTTTGCTTTTAAGCATTTACAAACGGATAGTATCTTCCTATAATTCAAATCAATACCACAGCAGACGACGTCGAGGGCAATTTGATTCAACGCTAGTCGCCAGGTAAAATTTTAAATAACAAGGGGTTAATTCATATGAAAAACGCGAAAAAATTATTTGCCGTCACTACATCAGTGGCTTTAACAGTTTCATTAGCAGCGTGTGGCGCAACGGGGACAGATTCAGGTACAAGTTCAGATTCGGGTTCGGGTTCGGGAACAGCAGCATCATTACCAATGACGTTAGCAATCCAAAGTGATTTTACGAAAATCAATAACTTAACTGAATCGACTTCATCAGAATTAGGAATCGCTCAAAACGTGATGGAAGGTTTAGTTCGTTATAGTCAAGATGGAAAAGACATCGAACCAGCAATGGCTGAATCATGGGAATTAAGTGATGATCAAAAAACATTAACATTTACACTTCGTGATGCAAAATGGTCAGATGGAACAGCAGTAACAGCAGCAGACTTTGTCTTCGCATGGAATACAGTTGCGAAACCAGAAACAGCAGCAAGTTATGCATCATTTATGGAATATATTGATGGTGGAGCAGGAGCAGGAACACCTGATTATGTGGGACCATTAAATGTCACTGCCGTTGATGACAAAACTTTAGAAGTTGTTTTAGCAGAACCAACACCATTCTTCTTATCATTATTAACATTCCCAACCTTCTTCCCAGTAAATGAAGCATTCTACACAGAAGTTGGAGCCGATAAATATGGAACATCAGCAGATACATTATTAGCAAATGGTCCATTTACACTTTCAGTTTGGGATCGTGATCAACAATTAGTTTTAGCAAAAAATGAAAGCTATTGGGAGGCAGATGTTGTTAAAGTACCAACTGTCACATTCAAAGTCGTAGGCGATGAATCAACACGGATTCAATTATTTGAAACAGGTGAGTTAACACGTATGGGAGTTTCAGGTGACTACTACGCACAATATAAAGATCATGAAGGCTTCTATTCAGAAGATGACACAACAATTTGGTATTTAACTTTAAATATTGATAATAATGCGAGCAATCCATTATTAGCGAATAAAAACTTCCGTCAAGCATTATCACATGCAGTTGACCGGACAGTTGTTGCTGAGCAAGTATTCAAAAATGGATCATTCCCAGCAAACTATGTTGTTACAAAAGGATTAGTAGCGAATGATGGTACTGATTTCCGTGATGAATCATTTGCAGGTGATTTCCAAACAGATCAAGATACAGCAAAAGCAGTTGAATTATTTGAGTTAGCAAAAACTGAAACTGGTGTTACTGATGCGAAAGTTGAAATTTCATTCGTTGAATCACCACGTAATACACGTTTAATGGAAGTGCTTCAAGCAACATTACAAGAAGTATTACCAGGTTTAACAGTAGAATTACGTAAATTACCATCAGCAAGCTACTATGATCAATTAGGTGCAGGTGACTATCAAATTGCTTGGGCTGGTTGGGGACCTGACTACGCTGATCCATCAACAATGTTATCAATCTTTACATCTTCTGATAGCCATAACTACGGAAAATATAACAATCCAGAATTTGATGCATTATATGCAGAAGGTTTAGCATTAACAGGCGATGACCAAGTAAGCGAGCGTTTTGAAAAATTTGCTGAAGCTGAAAAAGTCTTAATCGATGATCAACCAATCATCCCATTAATGCAAGCAGCAGCTTCATATGTTGCACAACCAGGTGTATCAAACATCGTTGACTCAGCATTTGGTGGAAACACAGGATTCTACAAATGGGCAGAATACGTAGCTGAATAATTAACATAACATTCATTATTTAAAGTACCTCTTCAAATTTTAAATAAAGTCAAAATGCAGTTCGTTTTACGAGCTGCATTTTTTTCTTTAAAACTATAAAAAATTATTATCACGCAAAAAACTCATCATTCAGCAAGAAAAAGCTGTTTTTTTTATGAAAAAATTCTAAATTAGTCGCATAAAACACGTTTTATTCGAAAAAAATAAAAATTTGGCTTTACAAACTAATTTTAAACTAATATAATTCAAAACAATACTATAAACAATTCAGAAAAATCTTTTCAATTGATTTCTCGGTTTATAGGTAAGAACAATCAAAGGGGTAACTTACATGAAAAACTTTAAACGTATTTTTGCTGTCACGACAACAGCAGCATTAACAGTATCACTTGTAGCATGTGGTAGCACAACAGATGGTGGAACAACAGAAGGTTCACAACCAATCACATTACCAGTTACAACAGATTTCAAAAAATTAAACAACTTAACAGAGTCAACTTCACCAGAGTTAGGTATTTTACAAAACTCAATGGAAGGTTTAGTACGTTATAATGCCGAAGGAACTGTGATCGAACCAGCAATCGCTGAAGACTGGACAATCAGTGACGATCAATTAACGTATACATTCAACTTACGTGATGCACAATGGTCTGATGGAACAGCAGTAACAGCGAATGACTTTGTTTTCGCATGGAATACAGTTGCAAAACCAGAAACAGCAGCAGGATATGCGTCATTTATGAATTACATTGAAGGTGGATCTGGAGCGGGAACTGCAGACTACACAGGATCATTAGCTGTTACAGCTGTTGATGATAAAACATTAGAAGTAACATTAGCAGAACCAACACCATTCTTCTTATCTTTACTTTCATTCCCAACATTCTTCCCAGTTAATGAAGAATTCTATACAACTGTTGGTGCTGAAAAATATGGAACATCTGCTGATACATCATTATCAAATGGACCATTCACAGTGACAACTTGGGATAAAGACCAACAATTAGTTTTAACGAAAAGTGAAACATATTGGGATGCTGAAACAGTAAGTTTACCATCGGTTACATTCCGCGTCATTCAAGATGAAGCAACAACAGTACAGTTGTTTGAATCAGGTGAATTAACACGTATGGGTGTGTCTGGTGATTACTATGATCGTTATAAAGACAATGCCGGATTCGATACTGCAAAAGATTTATCAATTTGGTACTTATCTGTCAACCAAAATAATAACAATACCAATCCAATTTTAAAAAATGCTGACTTCCGTAAAGCTTTATCAACAGCAATCGATCGTGAAGTAATTGCGAACCAAGTTTACAAAAACGGTTCATTCCCAGCGAACTATGTAATTACAGCCGGTGTTGTTGCTGATGAAAACGGTGTTGATTTCCGTGATCAATCATTTGCAGGAGAGTTCTCAGTAACAGCAGATGCAGCAAAAGCACAAGAATATTTAGATGCAGCGTATGCAGCAACTGGAGAAAAATCAGCAACTGTTGAAATTTCATTTGTTGAATCGCCACGTAACACACGTTTAATGGAAGTATTACAATCACAAATTCAAACAGCTTTACCAACAGTAACAGTTGAATTACGTAAAATTCCATCAGCAAGCTACTTCGATCAATTAGCAGCTGGAGACTTCCAAATTGCATGGCAAGGTTGGGGACCTGACTACGCAGATCCATCAACAATGATGGTTATTACGGAATCAAGTGATAGCCACAACTATGGAAAATACTCAAATCCAGCAGCGGATGCATTGTTCGCTGAAGGTATGGCATTAAATGCTGATGGTCAAATGACTGAGCGTATGGAAAAATTCGCTGAAATGGAAAAAATTGTTATTGGTGAAGATCAAGCAATGATTCCATTAATGCAATCAGGACGTGCGTTTGTCCAAAAAGAAGGATTAGAAGGAATTGTTTACTCAGCTTACGGTGGGAACACTGGGTTCTTCAAATGGGCTGACTATGTCCCAGCAAACTAATTTTACTAACTAGCAAATGTTACCAAGGTGGAAAGCGGATGAAATACAGTTTAGTAGTAATATTACTCATTGGTGCAACATTCATTGGTAATCGCTATCGGGATGTGATTGATAGTCGATTTTCGTGGCTGAAACCATATGTGTTAATAGTAATGATTGTTATGATTTTCACAACTTTTTGGCAAATATTTAGTAGTTAAAAAGAGAGCTTTGGCTCTCTTTTTTGCTTGTTAGTTACGATCTGAATTACTAATCGAAAAAAGCGCTCCGTATTCACTTGATAAATTCATCATCACGAAGATAGAAAGACTTCAAGTTGGCAACTGAAAATTAATCGTCAAGTTGGAATAACAATGTTATAATAATAAGAGCAAAATCAGAAAGTTGAGGACGAAGATGGCGACGATTGGACAAAAATTACTGCAAGCTCGTGAAGCGAAAGAGCTGACAATTGCTGAAGTAGCAAAAGAAACGAAAATCAATGAACAATTTATTATTGCACTCGAAGCTGATGACTACCAAGCCTTTAATGAAGAGTTCTATATCAAACAATATATCCGGACGTATGCCTATTTTTTAGGTTTGAATGCACGTGCCTTGATTGCGGATATTGATGAAGATGAATATGAAGAAAAAGGTGAAATTCATGTTTCACAGTTATTATTTGAACAAAAAAGACGAGCAACTGAACGGACTCAACGTCAATTTAAAACGATGGATATCTTACAAAAAATATTTCTTGTTTTTGTTGCATTTATCATTTTGATTGGTGTTTGGTTTATTAGCATTAATTTTATGCCGAAGCGAGAATTTCAGCGACCAGGAGAACTGGGTACAATTACCACAACAGAATAAAAAAACAAAAAACTTGTCATTTTGAAAATAAAGTGCTACAATTTAATTGTCAAAATGACACAAAAAAATTTTTATGATATTTTCAGACACAAAAAGTTTATTTGTGGGAATATATATAGTGAGGGCAGTATTGCTTGCTTAATTCAAAAAAATGGAGGAAATTAACTATGAATAACGATCGTAAACAAGCATTAGATGCTGCAATGAAACAAATTGAAAAGCAATTCGGAAAAGGAGCAGTGATGAAACTAGGGGATCACGCCCATCAAAAAGTCGAAGTTGTCTCATCTGGTTCAATTATGTTAGATGTAGCTCTTGGTATAGGTGGATTCCCAAAGGGACGAATTATTGAAGTTTATGGACCAGAAAGTTCAGGTAAAACGACAGTTGCATTACATGCGATTGCTGAAGTTCAAAAAGCTGGCGGAGTAGCAGCCTTTATTGATGCAGAGCATGCACTTGATCCGGTTTATGCTGCTAATTTAGGTGTGAATATTGATGAATTAATTTTATCGCAACCTGATACAGGGGAACAGGGATTAGAAATCACGGAAGCACTTGTGCGTAGTGGAGCAATCGATATTGTTGTCATCGACTCGGTAGCAGCTTTAGTACCACGTGCAGAAATTGAAGGTGACATGGGAGATTCACATGTTGGATTACAAGCACGTTTAATGTCACAGGCATTGCGTAAATTAGCCGGTGTTATCAGTAAGTCAAATACAATTGCCCTCTTTATCAATCAATTACGTGAAAAGGTTGGTGTCATGTATGGAAATCCTGAAACAACACCAGGAGGACGTGCGTTGAAATTTTACTCAACAGTTCGTTTAGAAGTACGAAAAGGTGAGGCTTTAAAAGATGGATCAGATATTATCGGTTCGAAAGCAAAAGTAAAAGTTGTGAAAAACAAAGTTGCACCGCCATTTAAAATTGCTGAACTTGATATCATGTATGGTCAAGGGGTTTCGAAAATTGGCGAACTTGTCGATTTAGGTGTCGAACTTGGACTAGTTGAAAAAGCTGGTTCTTGGTATTCATATGAGGGTGAGCGCATTGGTCAAGGGCGTGAAAATGCCAAAAATTATTTCACAAATGATCCAGCAAAAGCGGAGCGTTTAGAACATAATATTCGTGTTGGTTGTGGATTGATTGAAGATGAAGCAATGATGAGTGAACCAGAAGTTAAAGCGTAAATCAGAGCCAAAAAAGTAAGTCGTTCAAGGCTTACTTTTTATTTTTAAAAAATAAAAACCTAATTTCCGGCTAAAATTAGGATGAGATTTGAAAAAACGTCTTAAAGATTAGAAAATCTCTTATAATAACGAGCCGTTTAGTTGACTTTTAAAGGTAGGAATAATAGAATTAATTGAGACAACTTTTTATCGATTAAATGAAATGACAACAGAAGTTGTTATCATCATTTTTTGCTTTTAAAAAAGCATATATAAAAGTTTAATAATTTAATGGAGGTCACAGTATGAGTGCAGATGTATTAATCTTAATCTCCATTTTGTTTATTGCTCTAGGCGTAGCAGTTACTGCTTATTTCTTGGGAATTCAACTCGGAACAAAACGTAAAGAAGCTGAGTTTGAACGAATTGGTCAAACAGCACGTTCAATTGTTGAAGAAGCCAAAAAAGAAGCGAGTGCTACGAAGAAAGAGTTGTTATTGGAAGCCAAACAAGAAACACAACGTTTAAAATTGGAAGCTGATCGCGTCGTTAAAGATCGTCGTGAAGAAGCATTGGAACATGAAAAACGCATGCGTTTACGTGAAGAAGGGATCGAACGTCGTGCCCGTGCATTAGATAGTCGTGAACAAAACCTTGAAGAACGTGATAGTAATTTAGTGAACAAACAACAGCAAATTCAAGAGTTAGAAAACAAAGTGGGAGAAATGTACCAAGTACAAGAAAATCGCTTAGAAGAAATCGGTGGGTATACTAAACAACAAGCGAAAGCTGAAATTTTCAAACATGTCGAAGATGAAACAGCGCATGAAATGGTTGCGTATATTCGCGAACGTGAATTAGAAGCAAAACAAACTGCCGATCGTAATGCCAAAAACTTAATTTCAACAGCAATTCAACGCTATGCTGCTGAAGTAGTGAGTGAACGGACAGTTTCGGTTGTGAATTTACCAAATGATGAGATGAAAGGTCGCATTATTGGTCGTGAAGGACGAAATATCCGAACATTAGAAACATTGACAGGAGTCGATTTAATCATTGATGATACACCAGAAGCGGTCGTGTTATCGTGTTTTGATCCAGTTCGTCGTGAAATTGCGAAACGAACGCTCGTTACGCTTGTCGAAGATGGACGGATTCATCCAGGACGCATTGAAGAAATCGTTGAAAAATCACGTCGTGATGTCAATGAATTTATTCGTGAACAAGGTGAACACGCAGTCTTTGAGACAGTGATTGGTACAGTACATCCTGATTTAATCAAAGTATTAGGAAAACTACATTTCCGTACAAGTTATGGTCAAAACGTCTTACAGCATTCAATTGAAGTTGCCTTTATCGCTGGATTATTAGCCGGTGAGTTAGGTGAAGACGTGACAATGGCTCGTCGTGCCGGTCTTTTCCATGATATTGGGAAAGCAATTGATCATGAACTTGAAGGAAGCCATGTTGAAATTGGGATGGAATTAGCGAAACGCTATGGTGAGCCTGAGTTTGTCATTAATGCAATTGGTGCGCATCATGGTGATGTTGAACCAACATCAGTCATTTCTGTGCTTGTCACGGCAGCTGATGCATTAAGTGCTAGTCGTCCAGGTGCTCGTCGTGAATCACTTGAAAACTATGTGAAACGATTAGAAAACCTCGAAGGTATTGCTAATTCATTCCCAGGTGTTGAAAAGTCATTTGCAATCCAAGCTGGTCGTGAAATTCGTATTGTTGTGCAACCGAATGCGGTTGATGATACTTCAGCATATAAGATTGCTCGGAATGTAAAAGAGCGAATTGAAAATGAACTCGAATATCCAGGAACGATTAAAGTAACTGTTGTTCGAGAGATGCGTGCCGTTGAAGTCGCAAAATAAACTGAGAAAGACTATAAGCGGGTTAGCCGCTTATGGTCTTTTTGTTTCCAAAAATTAACGCAATTCGACAAGTAAGCTATTAGGAATTTTGTAGTAAGTATGATAAAATAATCACGAGTTATTTAAAAAAATCAAGAGAAAAGAGTGATGAAACAATGCGAATTTTGTTCATTGGAGATGTCTATGCCGCACCTGGTCGCGAAATGGTCGAGTTACATTTACAGAAATTAAAACAAGAGTATCGCCCACAAGTAGTTATTGCCAATGGTGAAAATAGCGCACATGGAAAAGGAATTACGGATAAAATTTATCGTCGTTTCCTCGAACTTGGAATTAACGTCATTACGATGGGGAACCATACCTTTGATAATCGTGAAATTTATAGTTTCATTGATGATGCTAAATATTTAGTTCGTCCAGCAAATATGTACAAAAATGCACCGGGTAAAGATTATGTTGTTTATCGTTGTAATCAAACTAAAGTAGCCGTTGTTAACTTACAAGGAAAAACATTTATGCAAACGTATTCATGTCCGTTTGCTAAAATTGATGAATTATTACCAGAAATTCAAAAAGAAGCCGATATTATTTTTGTGGATTTTCATGCGGAAACAACGAGTGAAAAGATTGCGATGTCATGGTATCTTGATGGTCGTGTTGCAGCGGTCATTGGTACGCATACTCACGTTCAAACGAATGATGGACGCATTTTACCAAAGGGAACGGCACACTTGAGTGATGTCGGTATGACTGGACCGCGAGATGGGGTAATCGGGGTAACTCGTGAAACAATTTTAGAGCGATTTACAACGGGAATGTCAGATCGCTTTACTGTAGCAACAGGTCCGCGTCAATTATCATACGCTGTGATTGATATTGATGATAAAACTGGAAAAGCAACCAAGATAAAATGGGATATTATTGCTGAAGAAACGAGTTTTTAAGTATTAGGATGAAAGAGTAGGAAATAAAAAAATGGAAACAAAAAAAGATTATAGTAAGTATTTTAAAGGAACAGCACCATCGTTAAAGGATGCCAAAAAACGCACGAAAACAGCACCGCAAGTAATTACTGATGCATTTACCATTCCAACAGATATGATTCAAGCTGGTGTTGGGAAAACATTCTTTATCCGTACTTATGGATGCCAAATGAATGAACATGATGAAGAGGTAATGGCTGGAATCTTTGAACAAATGGGATATACACGAACAAAGGAAATGGAAGCAGCAGATGTTGTCTTATTGAATACTTGTGCGGTTCGTGAAAATGCGGAAAATAAAGTCTTTGGCGAACTTGGACATTTAAAAAAATTAAAACGTGAACGTCCAGAGTTGCTACTTGGTGTCTGCGGATGTATGACACAAGAAGAAGAAATTATTAATCGAATTTTACAAAAAGAACAACATGTTGATTTTATTTTTGGAACGCATAATATTCACCGACTACCACAAATTTTACGCGATGCATTTTTAGCGAAAGAACTCGTAGTTGAAGTTTGGTCAAAAGAAGGTGATATCATTGAGAACTTACCAAAAACACGTAATGGAAACTTAAAAGCATGGGTAAATATTGCGTATGGTTGTGACAAATTCTGTACATATTGTATTATTCCATATACACGTGGAAAAGAACGGAGTCGTCAACCAGAAGACATTTTAGCCGAAGTACGTGAGTTAGCAGAACTTGGTTATCAAGAAGTAACTTTACTCGGACAAAATGTGAATAGTTATGGAAAAGATTTAGGAATAAATTACAGTTTTGCGAATCTTTTAGCTGATGTGCAAAAAATTGATGTGCCACGAGTCCGATTTACGACGAGTCATCCATGGGATTTTACTGATGAAATGGTTGCGACCTTAGCATCAGGTGGGAACTTAATGCCACATGTGCATTTACCAGTTCAAGCTGGAAGTAGCAGTGTGTTAAAATTGATGGGACGCCAGTATACGCGTGAGTCATACACGGAATTATACAATAAGATCCGGACACAAATTCCTGGTGTGGCGATTACGACAGATATCATTGTCGGCTTCCCAAATGAAACTGATGAGCAATTTGCGGAAACACTCGCATTGTGTGAAGAATTAAAATATGATGGTGCATTTACATTTATTTATTCACCACGTGAGGGGACACCAGCTGCAAAAATGGTCGATAATATTGACGATCAAACGAAAAAAGCTCGTTTAAAGCAATTGAATGTGATTATTAATGAACATGGATTAAAGCATAATCAAGCATATCTAGATACAATTCAGTATGTCCTCGTTGAGGGAACAAGTCAAAAAAACGATGCGATTTTATCAGGTTATACTGAATCACTCAAATTGGTTAATTTTGAAGGACCAACGTCGCTTATTGGGAAAATTGTTCCAGTGAAAATTACGCAAGTCCGGACTTGGTCTTTAGCGGGAGTTTATGCCGGTGAATAAGCAACAAAGCAATGAAGAAACACTAAAGCAATGGCAAAGTTTTGTCGCAGATACAATCGCTTTGCCAGAAGTCATAGCATTCCAACAAGCTGAGCATAAGATCATGAATCATGAACGAATTCATTATTTACGTGAACAAATCAAGCGTGAACAAAAAGCACTGGTGAATGCGCAACATTACCTGAAATCAAACGCCGTAGCTGTTCACGAGCAAACGATTCGTGATTTAGAAACTGAACTTGAAATGATTCCGTTATGGCATCAATATCAAGAATTAAAAACTGAGATTAATACGTTGATTCAAGAAATTATTTATTGTGTTGAACAAAAAGTAAGCGAAACAGCGAAACAGTAACGAGCAAAAAGCAACCGTATACGGTTGCTTTTTTTCGAATGTACGATATTTTAAGGTGGAGTTTAGTGAATTGAAAGGGTATTTTGGCGCTGAAAATGCTATAATAAACTATAAATTTAATTTTGAGATGGTGGTGATGGAAATGCTCACTTTTATTCTCTGGCGAATGCTAGAAATACAATACCAAGTGATGCTGCTAGCATCAGCACTAGCGATTGTCGGATATGGTTGTTTCTTAATCGGTAAATTTATTCATGAGTATATTCGCGTACGTCAGATGAAGCACTTACTCGATGCTGTCTGGGAAGAACAAGAACAAGAAATTTATTTTTGGCTTGATAAATTACATGCACAAAATTTAATTTTTGGACACGGTGAAAACTTACTCTACTATGCAGTTAAAGCTCATCGACGTCGAGCAATCCGGTATTTACTATTAGCTAAGGTACCGATTGAATATGAAGTGAATCAGCGGTTTCGCATCTCAGTTTTAAGTATGGCAATTGTTGAACAAGAACCACTCGAGTATATTACAATACTTGTCGAAGCTGGTGCTAATCTGTTATACCGTGATTCATACGATAAAACACCACTCGAATATGCAAAAGAAACTGGCCGAGCAGAGATTATTCAGTTGCTTGAACAAAAAAATAACAGCTTGCAGTAATTCGAGTTCAATTAACTAGGAGGTACAAAAATGGAAAAGCAGTATCAAAAAATTATTGTTGGTATTGATCAATCTGAACAAGCGTATCGTGCATTTATCCGTGCCGCCCATGTAGCGAAAGAATACCCTGAATCGTTACTGTATATGCTTGCCGTTTTACCAGCAAATGCAAATAATTTGAAAGCTCCAAGTTTAGCAGATGATGATTTTGGTGATTGGACAATTGAAATTGAAGCCAAACCACTTAGTCGTCAGGTTGCTGAGTTGCTTGCAACCTATGAGCGTGAAGCGTATGCAATGGGGGTTAGAAATGTCGACTATCAAATTCAAGTTGGTGGTGATCCCAAAGTCGAGATTTTGAAGCAAGTGGATCAGCCTGAAGTGTCAATTATTATCGTTGGCGCAACGACTAAAACTACGTTTCAAAAAATACTCTTAGGTTCGGTTTCTTCACATATTATTAAAAATGCCGAATGTGATATCTATATTGTTCGTTAAAGGTTCAGCTATGAGCCTTTTTTTGCTTGAAAGTTATGAAAAAAAACGAAATCAATTGTTTCAAAGAAAAAAATTTGTTAAAATGAAAGCGACAGTAAAAATTGAAGGGAGTTGAACAACATGGCATTAGAAAATATTTGGTGGCTAGTTTTTGGGATTTTAATCGGTATTGCAGGTGGATATTTCGGAACACGTTATTGGATGCAAAAGCAAATGGAAAAAAATCCACCAGTTAACGAATTTGTTGTTACAGAAATGATGAAACAAATGGGACGTACACCGTCTAAAAAACAAGTTGCAGCGGTTATGCGTACAATGCAAGGGCAAAATGCAGCAACGAAAAGTCCAGACGCTTTAGCTAAAGTAAAAGGATTCTTTACAAAAAAGAAATAAGTAATTAAAAGCACCAGACTCTGATTGAGTTGGTGCTTTTTTTGAAAGGAGTGCTATGAAACTACAAATTCAAAAATATTTTAGCCAATTAGACCAACAATTTGAAACGCAAGCAGCAGCTTTACCATGCGAAGTGAGTCCGCGGTTTAAAAGAACACTCGGACAGTATGTGTACGATCCAAAAAATCAAGGGCGAAAATTTCGGTTTAGTCAAACGCTAGAACACGATCCAAATTTATTAAAACAAGTCGTCATTCATGAATACATCCACTATTATTTAGAAAGTCACTATCAGATTTTTGGCCATGGGCGTGAATTTCGCCAGATGTGTTGTCAACTTGGGATTCCACCACGAGCCACAATTGCTCAAGAACTCGTACCACAGACAAGTCGTTATCGAATTTATTGCCAAAAGTGTCGAAAACAATTGGGAACACGGCATCGAATGAGTCTGCAATTTCGTGAACGATTACGAAAAAGTTGTTGCCGCGATTGTGGTGGAACAATTATCATCGTCGATCAATCAATCAATCAATGAGCAGTGCTAGCTGCAACGTAGTCAAGAAAGGCTTCGATGATTAAAGTAGCTTCAGCATAATTTCGAGTGAAGATAGTATTGTGAGTCGTATCTTTGAAGGTGAAAAAAGCCGAATGTGGTGTTAATGCATGAAGTTCGGCGGACATATAGGTTGGATTTTGGCGATCTTCAAGTCCGTGCAGATAAAGAACAGGACATTGAAGGTGAGTGACACTTGAAGCGATATCAAGATTCGCAAAATTGAGTTTATACAATTTTTGAGCAGCTAAATAAAATGTTCGCCAATCTTCAGTAGTTAGCCACGTTTGTTTGCGATAAAGGAAGTGAGCAAGTAAAGTTTCGTCGAGGCGATTAAATGGTGCACTTGCGATAACGAAGTCAATTCGTGGATCAATTGCCGCTGTTTGTAAAGCAATTGCCGCACCTAAAGAATGGCCGAAAACACCAAGGCGTGCCTCTTTTGCCAATTTTGGCATTAAATAGTCAATCAATAATTTAAAGTCTTTCCGTTCATAAATACCAAAGCTGACAAAGGATTTAGTGTTTTTTCCATGATGCCGGCTATCGACGGTAATCACATTATAGCCAAGCTTTAAAAAAAGCGGAGCGAGGCTGACGGATTCATATTGATTAGCATAATAGCCATGAAAGAGAATAATGTAGTTTTCGCTCGGGTGTGGGGTTAAAAAAATTTTCCCGTGAATATGATAGCCGTAGCTAGAAGGATAATAAAAAGCTTGACTGGGAACATGTTGTAAATATGGTAAATCAAATAACGAATAGACTTTAGCTAAGCGTGCTTTTTGAAGGCTATAGGTAAACGGTTGAGGTGCGAAAACAAGCTTTGGTAATAAATTAGTAATCACAGTTTTTTTCATAAATCAGACCGTTGCCAATTTATTGTAAAAGTTTATAAATATCTCAAAACTTTACAACAAACTGTTTGCTTCCCTGTTCATCGTGTTCAATTTGGCTAACCTGTGAAACTTGTTTCCAAGGACAGGGTAGCTACTTTTGTTTGTTCTAACACTCCAGGGGCGTAAATTCGGATGCAACGAATCCTACATATTTGTTTCATCGTTTCGGTGATAAAGCAAATTGATAGTTACTCAAGTTGATAGCAGCGTTCAAATCGCGGTCAATCGTAAAGTGGCAGGCTCCACAATCAAAGGTGCGCTCAGAGAGTGATAGTCGTGTTTTGACCGCACCACAATGCGAACATTGCTTTGACGATGGAAACCACATATCTGCCTCAATGAATGCAATGCCATATTTTTGGCATTTGTACATCAATTGGCGTTTAAGTTCGTATAATCCTTGTTTCTGAATTGCTTTCGC
>JBOFQK010000223.1:0-8394 GCA_051660865.1 Culicoidibacterales bacterium
TTGTGGGTGTAATTCTACTTGGTTAACCATTGGTTTCACGTTTGCTGTTTCAAACAATGCAGTTAAGTGGTGTTCTTTAAAGTTAGACACCCCAATTGCGCGAATTTTACCAGCGGCATAAAGTTCTTCCATTGCTTTCCATGTCTCTGCTGTTTTTGCAGTTGTTTTTGGCCAGTGAATTAAGTACAGATCTAAATAATCCGTATCTAATTTTGCTAATGTATCCGCAAAGGCTGCTAATGTTGCTTCATAGCCTTGCTCACTATTCCACACTTTACTTGTTAAGAAAATTTCTTCCCGTGGGACACCACTTTCTTTGATTCCTTGTCCGACACCAGCTTCATTACCATACACGGCAGCGGTATCAATGTGCCGATACCCTACTTGTAGTGCTTCGCGCACTGAATCGATTACTTGTTGACCATCGTCAACTTTAAATGTTCCAAATCCAAGCTGCGGAATTGTGACTCCATTTGCTAACGTAATTGTTAATTGTTTTTCCACGATACATACTCCCTTTTTTTGCTTTTTTGATTACTCGTAAAAGACTTGTCTTCAGTCAATTTTTACGCTATAGTTTAGTATACAAATTGGCCAACTTTATAACAAGTACGCACTTTTTTGTCTAATAGTTACTAAAAAGATACTGCAAAGGAGTCTTAATGATGAAAAGTTTAAAACCCGAATATATTTGCTCACTCGAATTAGCGATGGATGTAATTGGTGGCAAGTGGAAACTGATGATCTTGTGGTATTTAATCGATGGGACGAAACGTTTTAGTGAATTAAAACGCTCACTCCCAGGGATTACCCAAAAAATGTTAACCCAGCAACTGCGTGAACTCGAAGCAACTGGCATTGTGAGCCGGACAGTTTACCCAGTCGTCCCACCAAAAGTCGAATATACGCTCACCCAAGAAGGCGAAAGTTTAATCCCGCTCTTACAAGACTTGTGTCACTTCGCTGATAATTATGCCGCACACCACGCAATTTCTCTCAACAGTTGCGTTTTACCTCCAAAAAAATAATCGCAAAAAAACAGCGACTTACTCGAGTCGCTGTTTTTAGTTTGGAATTAGTAGTTTCCTTGTGAATATGTACGTTCGTAGCTGTGTGTGTACACTTCGAAGACAATTCCGAATGGATCTTCGACGTAGCACATTTTGTACGGTTGTTCATTTGGATAGTACTCGCGAATTGGCATCCGTTGTTTCCCACCATGAGCAACAATTTTCTCGACCATACCTTCGATGTCTGGATCTTGAACTGAGAAGTGGAAGACTCCGATTTGACGGAAATCAAGATTATTTTCTGGTTTCACATAATCTTTAAACGCGAATAATTCGATTCCGATGCCATCTGATGTCACTAAGTGAGCGATATCAAAACCACCATAACCAGCACCGAAGACGTCTTCGCACATAATGCCGATTGCTGTTTCTGTTTCTTCTTCGACTGTTGTTGGTCCCATTACGACGTACCAACCCATTACTTCTGTGTAAAATTTTACCGCTTCATGAATATTTGGGACTGATAACCCAATGTGTGAAAATGCGCGTGGATATACTTGTGTTTGTGCCATTTTTATTCCTCCTTGCTCACGTGTGACGTGAGTGCTCTTGATTGATAGCTTGAGTATATCATTTGCCAACTTTAAAACAAGTACGCACTTTTTTCTCTTATAGTTACCAAAACGATACTAAAAAACAACGCAAATACTTGCGCTTTGCTCGCTGTTTTTGAGCTTGTAGCTAGCCAAGCAGATTATTCTTGATTTAATGTCACTACAACGAGCTCTGGACGATTTTGAATGCGAAAAGGAAACTTACTATTCCCTAACCCGCGGCTAACAATTAGCGTCGTTGCCACATTCGTATGTAAGCCACTCGTTAAGTGTGGCCACAACCCTTGCCCAGGAGCAAAGACACCTTCGGTAAATGGCAAGCGAATTTGCCCACCGTGGGCATGCCCGGTTAACACTAGTGGTACTTGTTGTGACTCATACATCGTCAAGTATTCCGGGCGATGCGTAAGTAAAACTGCAAATAGCTCCCCGGCTTGCTGCTGTAAATCGGCTAATGTCAATCTCATTGCTTCATACGAGGCAAAAAAAAACCGGATCATCAAGACCAAGTAATGCGATTGTCTCCCCATCATTCGTCACAATGGCAACTTCATTTCGCAAAACCCGTACACCCTGAGCAATTAATTCCTGCTCAAACTCAACATACTCAGTAATTCGTGCTTCGTGATTTCCAACAATATAGTACAGTGGTGCAATTTCAATTAATTGCTCAACTAGCCCTAAGACAGTTGCCGTTTCCGTCTTATATGAATCAATGGTATCGCCCGTAAAAACGATGATATCTGGTTGCGCTTTGATAGCTTTCGCCACCAATTGCTGACCGCCATCACCAAAATCATGATTGTGAAGATCACTCACTTGTAAAATTTTAAAGCCCGCAAACGCTGCTGGTACATTCGCATCGGTATAATGATACTCACTGACAACAATCGCATGATTTTGCCAATATAAATAGCCGACAATACTCACAACTACCAGCAAACAGCAAGCGAGCCAGTTTTTAAATCTCTGCTGCTTGTTCATTTTATCCCCTCATATCAATACTATAAAAAAAATAATTGCCAAAGCAATTATTTTTTCGACTAGACTAGATTAGACTAAACTCGTGAAACTATACGGTGCTAAATCAGCTACTGTCACAACTTTGTGTTCATCAGTCGTCGTTGTATGCAAAATAATTTCGGCAGTTGGTTGGAAAAACTCAACTAATACTTGGCGACAAATACAGCACGGTGCAATTGGTGCCTGCGTTTTCCCCGTCACGGCTAAAGCGACAAAATCAGCTTTCGTATACCCTTGACTAATCGCCGCAAAAATCGCACTGCGCTCTGCACAGTTCGTCGCTCCAAATGAAATATTTTCCACGTTTGTTCCTAACACAATCGTCCCATCTTGTAATAATAGGGCTGCACCGACTGGGAAGTTTGAATATGGTGAATACGTATTTTTCATCGCTTGCGTAGCCGCTTCAATGAGTCGTTGATAGTTCATGGTGCTTCTCCTTTTATTTTGCCCGTTGTAAATCAAAGGCTTGTAATACTGCTTCTTGTTTCGCAAACATTTCCACTTCTTCAGCTTGCGTCTCATGATCGTAACCGAGTAAGTGCAGACAACCATGGACAGCTAAAAAGCCAAGTTCGCGTTCAAAGCTATGACCGTAGTCGGCTGCTTGCTCGCGCGCACGTTCAAGTGAAATGAAAATATCACCAAGCACGCGGGGAATTTCACTGCCTAATCCATAAATTGGAAATTCATCTTCATTGTCTTCAAAGGCAAATGAAATGACATCAGTTGGTTGATCTTTCTCACGATAGTCACGATTGATTACTTGAATTTGTGCGTTATTCAATAAAGTAATACTTAATTCTAAATTATCAGTCGTTAAGTCTTCAAGTTCAATCAGTTTTTCTAACAGTTGTGTAATAAATGCTTCTTCATGGCTATAATCGCCATCAATTTGTTGACCAAAATCAATTGTTAACATTGTCTACCACCTTCACTTTCTGCTGATTCAGCTACCTTAAGGGCCGCTTCAGCATTATTCCCTTGTATCATAGCACATGTTTTTTCGTTTGTAAGTCCTTTTTTGTGACTTTCAACGATTATTTGACTTTCTTTCTGATTTCGGTATACTAATAACAACTTTGTTGTTACAAACAAGCTTAAAAATTTAATCTACGAGGTCGTTTTTATGGGTCAATTATGGTATTTCCGGATTTTTTATGTCCTTTTCTTTTTTTCAGCAGCAATGATTTTCTCGCAAACTTCCGTTTTTCTCGAAAGCAAACAACTTTCTGGGAGTGAAATCGGGGTCATTTTAGCATCGATTTCTTTTGCCGCGATGGTCAGTCAACCAATTATTGGAATTATTGCCGATCGGTTAAAAAATCGCCGCTTAATCTTACAACTGCTCTTTTTTGTTTCTGCCTTTTTCGTCCTTTTCTTAGCGAACACCTCAGGCTTTTTACCATTACTCATTCTCGTCTTTGTGTTTTCACTCTTTTTAGAGCCGATTTTCACCCTTGCTGACACTTCAATTATTGAAGCGGCTAAATATGATGAGCGCGTTGAATACGGGAAAGTGCGGTGGTTTGGTTCGATTGCTTGGGGGATTGGCTCACTCTCATTAGGAATTATTTTACAATTTTTTGGTGGCTTTTCAACAGCGTTTACCGTTTTTGCTATCTTAATGGTCATTGCTGGTTTCATGGTCGGGCGCTTTCCGAATCATCAAGCGAAAACAACGGCGAAAGTCGAGTGGCACGAACTTGGTCACTTGCTCAAAAATCGCCACTTCATCTTTATTTGTTTATTTTCGATTTTCGTTGGTGGTGTTAGTTTAACTGCGAATAATTATTTAGCCTTACGGTTAATGAATCTTGGGGCCGCTGCCACGATTGTCGGAATCGCGATGTTTTTACCGACATTACTTGAAATTATTAGCTTTAATTTCTCAGGCAAAGTCATTCAGCGCCTTGGTTTAAAAGGCTCATTCTTACTTGTCTGTGCAGTCATGACCACGGCTCAATTCATTTTCTTTTTCGCCCCGCACTATAGTATCGCCATGGTTGGGATGTTTTTACAAGGACTGATTTTCCCGATTTCAATTTCAGCAATTTATCAATTTTTGGCCCAACATTTTGAACCGCATATTTTAACAACTGTGAGTACGTTCCGCGCAACACTAGCCGCTGGGCTAAGTACGTTTGTTCTTACCTTACTCGCTGGGTTCATCTATGACGCGTTCAGTTTGGCAGCCATTTTCTTGATGACAAGCTCACTCATGATTATTGCCGGAATTGTCACTTTCTGCTTTTTCCCACGAAATCACCCTACAACAAAATAACTCACTCTAACTAAAAAAACGGAATCATCGCGATTCCGTTTTTTTTTAGTTTTCATCAGTTGAGACTGGTGGTGTTGGTCGTGGCACAATTTGAACGGTTGGTAATGGTGAATTTGGCAACTGTTGCACCACAACATAAATAATTCCGGCATCAGCGAGTAAAATGAGCGTTAAGCCAATAAATTTACTAATCTCCAACCAACTATTGATCACTTGTAACTGATTGAAGAAATCAGTTGTTTGATTCCAAATGACAACGACATCACCAAAATTGGCAATTGCTGTACTAATTTCAGGAATCAACGTCGCAATAATTTCAATATTTTCACGTGTAAATGTAAAGTTAGCAATTAAATCTGTCAACGTATTCCACGCACTAATGAGTGGTTCAATACTGATTGCACTTAAGTTATTAAACGCTTGAACCGTTGTGAGCACATAAAAGCCAAACACCCCAACACTCGTAAATAACACGACTAGTGGTAACACACTCATACATCCCGTTGTAACTAAAAAGAGATAATCAAACCACCGTGCCGGCACCGCACTCGCTTTTAAAGCCCGTCGGTATAAAATGATTAACACAATTCCAAGGGTAAAAAAGGCCAAATATAACAGTACGGTTAAGCCAATATGCCACCCCATCGCTGAAATCATTGTTGCTAAAATCACATTACCGATATTCGCAAGCTGATCAAGCGTAAAGATTGTACCCATTTGTTGTAAGCCGGCACTCAGTCCAAGCCAAATAATTTGATTAATACTCTGGCTAAAAAACGCAATCGCCACAATCAGCACTGTCGCTAAGCCAGCATAAATAATTCGTTTGTCTTGCCAAACATCTGCTGTCTTCATAACCGTTCCCTCCATTACTTAGAAAATTTTTCTTTATTTTAGCGGAAAGGGCATGAACAAACAATGAATAAGAGTTGTTTTTTTCAACAAAAAAGCCCGCGAATTGCGAACTTTTTTGCGAGGCTTATTGCAGCGGTGTCGGCTGTGGGACCGTCTCCGCCAGTGGTGCTTTTTGCTCCCCTTGTTGGCAAAAGGCATCATACACACCAGCATAAGCTGTCATGATATACGGAATCACGAAAAATGCCGCTAAGCCAAATGTGACTGCCGTCAGCACAAACCACCAGAAGAAACTGAAATAAAAGCGCAGCAATTCACCATAGTGTCCTTGAACCATCGTTTTACTTTGTGTGAAACATGCTTTTGGATTCAACGTCGGCTCTTCCAACAACAAATACACCGCAAAACCATAACGAATTTGAATAAACAAGGAAACCAGACCTAATGCGAGTGAACCTATTATCATCGTCACCGTGAATAAGGTCCAATTTCCGCCCGTAAAGGTAACATATCCGAGTATCCCTAAGCTAAAAGTGAAAATGAGCACTGGCAAGATTGACCACGCAATTGAAAACAACCAATACCACAATCCATATTGGATACTCCGTTCCCAAATTGTCACTCCGGCTAATAAATCTTCTAATTTCCCCGTTTGTTGGCGATTTAAGCGTAAATACGCTTTTGCATAACCAATACTAATAAATGTTGTCAAAATAAAATTCAAAATTGTCGCCAGCACACTTGCTGAATCGCCCCCGCGCTCAAAAATCATTGCAACTACCATTTGAATTGCAACGGGAATGAAAAACAAACCAATTGCCATGATTAAGTTACTTTTTACGCTTGCTCGTGCTCGCGCTTTAATCGCTTTCCGTTCCATATTCCCACCTACACTTTCGATAAAATACTCGCTCATTATATCACTTTTTTTGATAACTGCAAAAAAAAAACGTTCCAAGTGGAACATTTACTAATAAAAATTGTTAGGAGCAATGATTAAAATCTCCGAATTGGGATCACTAGTCACATCACTACTAGTAATGAGCACTGATTGCATTGTTAAATAAATTAAAATAATCGTCAACACACTCACTGCGATAAAATATGGCGATTTGCGCACCATTAGCGTCAGCGTTACTGCAAAAGCAACTAAACATGCAAGCACAAGTATGCGTGAAAGAAAGACGGTATTTAACTGCGATAATGTATCGATAAAAAACAAGGAACCAAAACTAATTGACGCAATCATAATTTTCACACATGTTTGTTTAATTTCCATTTTAAATTTGAACATTGTAATTAATTGGTAAATAATATAACTGGCTATGCCAATACCTAAAATATGGTTTATCACTATTCTCATAGCGCACCGCCTTCACTATCTGATATTTTTCGCTTTTATTATAGTGTGAAAAATCACAAAAGACAATTATGAAACTTTTCACCAATCACTTGTTTTTTTAAAAAAAGCATTAACTTCATTTCGAAAATACGCTATTTCCATAATTTTTGTTAGTTAACTATATTTTTTTCACTTTAAATTTCAGTTTTAGTCTTTTTATTAACTACTTCTTTAGATTTTAATTTACAAACTTTAATTATTTTTCGTTAGAAAAGCTTAAAAAAACACGTATAATTAGCTACTTTCTGTCCTTTTCACAACTAAATGACTTCTTTTTTCTCATCTATTCGCCGTTTTCCACTCTCTTTTTTGGATGAACTTTAGTTTTTTTCTCACATAAATCGGCTCGATTTTCACTCGGGATTTTTTTATAATGAAACGCAAAAAATAATTTCAGACGCTGTCTGATCAAAGGAGGTTATTAATTATGATGAAACGCTTCCTCGTTCTCATTAGTAGTTTACTTGGGGTTCTCATCCTCGTTGCTGGTATTGGTTTTTGGCTCATTATCCAACCATTTATCACCCCAGAACAGGTTTCTGATTCAACAATTACGACACAATTAACGGCAGCTAATGTGAGTGATCCTGAAACACTACTTAATTCTGGTTCAGCTTTAACAGTTGAATCACCGTATGGGTATCAACTTGATGTCACACTGTTACCAAGTGCACAAACAAGTACTAACTATATTATTCTTAATCATGATTTCGGTGAAAATAAAACGGCTAGTCTTGCCTACTATCAACTATTCCATGACTTAGGCTTTAACGTTGTCGTTTACAGTGCTCGTGATCATGGTGAAACTGGGGGAAATTCAACCGGATACGGCTATTTTGAAAAGTATGATTTGCAAGCGATTGTCAGTGAAATTCTTTCCCAAAGTCCTGAAGCTGTCATTGGTCTTCACGGTGTTGGACTTGGTGGCGCAACTGTCTTACAGTATGCTGAAATTGCCAGTCTAGAAATCGATTTTTATATCGCTCAAGGGAGTTTCTCAACTTTATCAGACTATTTGACTCAGCAGCTTGAACAACGTTATCCAACTTGGTTTGCGAATTTCATCCAAGCACCACTTGAATTTTGGTTAACAACCGTCAATCAACTTCCAACAGCTGATGTTAGTCCAGTCAATGCTATTAGTGAAATTCCCCAACCAGTCTTACTCATTTACGGTACTGATGACCCTGCGCTGACTTTTAGCGA
>JBOFQK010000224.1:0-7908 GCA_051660865.1 Culicoidibacterales bacterium
AAACGAAAATAACGAATCGAAAGAGGATGATACATATGAATCTTGTTTATAATCAAGCTGGAATTGGTGATGTTTTATTAGTTAATTTTGATAAAGTAAGTGATAACTTTGCTTTTGAACGTCGTGGAGATGTTGCGCAAATTAAAGATATCGATGGGAATGTTGTTGGCTATAATATTTTTGCGGCAAGTGAAAAAATGACCTTAACACATACGGGTGTCTTTTTGGATGATGAAGCAACTGGAAAAGCTGCGGAAGCAATTATTGTTGCGGCAGGCTTTGAAGCGTTCCCAGCTGATGCATATGCACCAAACTTTGTTGTTGGTGAAGTGACAAGCTGTGAACCACACCCAAAAAGTGATCATTTAAGCATTTGCCAAGTTAATATTGGCACGAAAATTGAACAAATCGTTTGTGGAGCAGCAAATGTTGCAGCCGGACAAAAAGTCCCAGTTGCAGTTGTTGGAGCAATTATGCCATCAGGATTACAAATTGTCCCGGCACAATTACGAACAGTTGATTCAAATGGGATGATCTGTGCAATGCGTGAACTTGCGCTGCCAAATGCACCACAAGAAAAAGGAATTATGGTTTTACCAGCTGATGCTCCAGTAGGTATGGGATTCTTTGCATATTACGCAGGTACACAAGCGTAAATATGGCACGATACCATTTTATCGGAATTAAAGGATCAGGAATGAGTGCATTAGCGAGCATCTTGCACGATCTTGGTCATGAAGTTCAAGGGTCAGACACAACTGAACAGTTATTTACGCAAAAAGGACTCGATGCCCGCAAGATTCAACTGTTACCATTTGCTGCGGAAAATATTAGCAGCGAGTGGACGTTAATTCAAGGGAACGCCTTTAATGCTGAAAATAACGTTGAAGTTGCTGCAGCAGTAGCGCAAGGTATCCCACTTGTGACGTATTATGATTTCTTAGGGAAGATGACGCGTGATTTAACGAGTGTTGGGATTGCTGGGACACACGGAAAAACAACGACAACAGGGCTATTTGCCCAAGTCTTTGCGGATGCGAAACCAACCGCCTATTTAATTGGTGATGGAACAGGATTCGCGCAAGCGAATGCGGAAGTGTTTTTGTTTGAATCGTGCGAATACCGCCGTCATTTCTTACATTATGCACCAGATTATGCAGTCATTACGAACATTGAGCATGATCACCCAGATTATTTTAAAGATTTAAATGATGTGCTTGCTGCGTTTAATGATTATGCTGATTTAGCGACGAAAGCAGTCGTTGCTTGTGGTGATGATGTGAATACGCGGTTATTACAAACGCAAACGCCAGTATATTTCTATGGACTCGGTGCGAATAATGATGTACAAGCTTGCAATGTTCAAAAGACAACAGCTGGTGTCACATTTGATGTTGTTTTAAAAGGTGAAATGGTTGGCAACTTTACGTTACCATTCTTTGGGGATCATATGATTCTCAATTCACTAGCTGTGATTACTGTTGGTGTGTTAGAAGGCTTACAGCCGGCGCAAATTGAAGCGAGTTTACAACGCTTCCATGGTGTGCAACGCCGTTTCAATCTTGAAACGGTTGGTGATCAAATCGTTGTTGACGACTACGCGCACCATCCAACCGAAATTAAAGTGACAATTCAAGCATTAAAACAAAAATATCCCGATCGTGAATTAGTGATTGCGTTCCAACCACATACATATTCACGGACGGCGGCCTTTTTAGCGGAATTTGCCGAAATTTTGAGTGCCGCGGATCAGGTCTATATTAGTGAAATTTTTGCTTCAGCGCGTGAAGCAAAAGGGCAAGTAAGTGCTGCTGATCTAATCGGACTGATTCCTGGGGCAAAGTTTTTTGATCCCGCCAAATTATTGGAGCTCAAAAACCATCATGGAGCCGTTGTTGTCTTTATGGGTGCAGGAAATATTAATCAACAATTAATTCCATATAAAGCACAATAAAAAACGCCATACGGCGTTTTTTTTTTCATAATTTGCGAGTCAAACTGGATTTTTTTCAGTACGGAAACTAAAAAAATAAAGTAAGAAAACGGTAAGAAAAATTTGTGAATGAAATAATTCGGTTTTTAGCGTAAATTTCTTGACTTATACAAATGAGCTTGCTATCTTTAACTTATAGATAAGGGAGAGGTGATTAGTGAATGACAGTTGATTTAGCACAGTTAGCGTGGATTATGTATGTGCTAATTTTAGGCGCGGTATTTTTCTTCGTCGTTTACTTAGTAAGGATTTTAAAAGATATGTTACCCGTATTAAAAAATTTAAATGTAACATTACAAAAAACGAATGTCATCCTTGATGATGTTCAAGGAATTGTTGGGGATACGAAAGAGATTACAGATGATGTGACGGTAAAATACCAGCAGTTAAATGAAATGTTATCGCAAGTTGTTGGTCAATTTGGCGGTGTATTTGGGAGCTTCTTTAGTAAAGAAGAGCAACCTGTAAGTAAAGAAAGCGTCGTTGTAAACGAGCAAGAAACGAAAGGAAGTATGTAACTATGGCAGGGAAAAAGAAATTTTTAGTTGGAGCATTTTTAGGAGCAGCTGCAGGAGCAGTCGCTGGACTTTTATTGGCACCAAAATCAGGAAAAGAAACACGTGAAGATTTAGCCGAAAAAGCGGAAGAATTAAAAACAATGACACCTGAAGAAATCAAAGAAAAAGCGATTGAAAAGGCACATGAATTTAAAGATATCGCGGTTGAAAAAGCGGAAGAATTAAAAGAAAAAGCAGCACTTTCACTTGATGATGCGAAAGTTCATTTAGAAAATCTTGATTTCAATGAAGTTCGTCAATCAATGGAAGAGAAACGTCATGACATTGCTAATAAAATTAAACATTCTGCTGAGCATGTTGGGGAAACATTAACAGTCGACGAATTAGCAAGTACGTCACCAGTTGTCAAAACAATTAGTGAAGATTCAGAAGAAGAAGAACTTGCAAGTTTAACAGTTGAGCCAGTCGTAGTTGTTGCTGATGCAGAACCTGAAGCCGCAGGCGAAGCTGAAAAAAAAACTGATGTAGTTGTTGAAGAATCAACAGAAACATTACCTGATGAAGAAGATTTACGCGAGACTTTAACAAAAAAAGTCAATGAGTTTAAACTTCGCGTTGGACAACAAGACTAAAATAAGGACAGCCTAGGGGAAACAATTTTGTCAACCTAGGCTTTTTTTTATGTTTTTGCAAAAAATTCAATTAGAAAAACGTATTTCTTTTGCTAAATACAACGGCGATTGATATGATAGGGATATTGAAAGGTAGGGTGATTGAGTGTGGAAACACTAGCACAATTACGAAGTGAGATTGATCACATTAGTTTAGAAATTTTACAATTATTAAATAAGCGAGCAGAAATTGCTCAACAGATTGGCGTTGTCAAGAGTCAATCAGGGACGATGAATAAATTTGATCCGCGTCGCGAACAAGAATTATTACTATGGTTAATCGAGCATAATGATGGTCCATTAAGTGATGAAACAATTATTCAACTCTTTAAAGAAATTTTCAAAGCATCATTAGCTGTTCAAGAAGCTGCGCAAGAAAAAACCTTACTAGTTGCACGTCATGAAACGACACCCGATACAATCATTCAAGTTGGCGATGTTGCCTTTGGGGGAACAAAACCAATTATGATTGCTGGACCGTGTGCAGTTGAAAGTGAAGCGCAAATCCAATTAGTTGCAAAAGAGTTAGTCAAACAAGGTGTAAAAGTCATGCGTGGTGGGGCGTATAAGCCAAGAACGTCACCATATGATTTCCAAGGATTAGGCCTTGAAGGTTTGAAAATGTTTTATGACGTAGCGAAAGCACATGATTTAGTTGTCATTACCGAAATTATGGATGTGAATGAATTACAAGAGGCACTACCATACTTAGATATTGTCCAAATTGGTACGCGGAACATGCAAAATTTTGCCCTGTTAAAAGCAGCAGGTCAACAGGCTAAGCCAGTGTTATTAAAACGTGGAATGAGTGCGACAATTGAAGAGTGGATGTATGCGGCAGAATACATTATGGCGCAAGGCAATACGCAAGTGATTTTCTGCGAACGTGGAATTCGGACATATGAAAATGCAACCCGCAATACGTTAGATATTTCAGCAGTCCCATTAATGAAACAAAAAACCCATTTACCAGTGTTCGTCGATGTAACTCATGCGGCAGGACGCAAAGATATTATGTTACCATTAGCGAAAGCGGCGATTGCAGCTGGTGCTAATGGAATTATGGTTGAAGTTCATCCCTTACCAAGCACAGCCTTATCGGATGCACAACAACAATTAGACTTCCCAGAGTTTGAAAACTTCATGGCAAATATGGCACCGTTTTTAGCTGAGTAACGCGCAAAGAAAGCTTGTTTTCATTAGATTTAGCAAGGTTAACGCGATTTTTTAGGAGTTTTCATTAAAATGAAATAAAAATACTTGCAATCGTTTTCAAACGCGGTATAATGTAGAAAAGTAAAGAATGAACGAGGTGTCCGCCATGAAAAATAAAAAAATTACAATTTACGACGTCGCTCGCGAAGCAGGCGTTTCTTTAGCAACAGTGTCACGGGTATTAAATAAAAGTGCGAAAGTCGCACCCGAAAAAGAACGCATGGTTTTAGATGTTATTGAACGTTTAAACTATCGTCCAAATGAAGTTGCCCGTGGATTAGCACGGAAACGTTCAACAACTGTTGGGGTTTTAGTCCCAGAAATCGGTCGCTTATCAGTTTCAGAAATGTTAAGTGGAATTTTAGATACGGCGAATATGGAAATGTACAAATATTCAACATTAATCAAATCATATGCTTCAGATCTTGATCTGTTTAAAAAGTATTGGGATGATTTATTATCAAACCAAGTTGATGGGATTTTAGTTATGTTTGACTATTTGACTGATGAAATTCAAGAAATGATTGAAAATTCACCAGTACCAGTTGTAATTTTCGCTTCGGCAACGGATAGTGAAACGTTAGCACACGTGTCAATTGACTATGAACAAGCCTTTTATGACGTAACAAAATATTTCCTTGATAACGGAAACGATGACGTAATTTTCTGTACGCGTAACTATACATCAGCATTGGAAATTCAAAAACATGGCTATGTCCGTGCCTTTGCTGAAAGTGGGAAACCAGTAAACGAAGAAAATATTTTACGTGTTTACCGTAGTTATGAAGAAAACTACGAATTCGCAAAAGATTATTTAGCGACAAAAAAACCGCAAGCAATTGCTTCAACGAGTGATTCAGCAGCCGTTGCTTTCATGAATGCCGCCCTTGATTTAGGCATTAAAGTACCAGAAGAACTTGAAATTATTAGTTTCTCAAATACAAAAACTTCACAAATGGTTCGTCCAGGATTAACTTCAGTGTCGTATCCGATTTATAAAATTGGGGTCTTCTCAATGCGTTTATTAACGAAAATTATGCGTAATGAAACGTTAGAAAAAAATAATTTTACGGAAGCACATGAAATTATTTGGCGTGGTTCAACACGAAAACAAAAATAACAACATGAACAAAAACAGCGTCGAAATTCTCAGGTAATTTCTACGCTGTTTTTTTAGGAGAGGTTGATTTTGAGATGGCACAAGTGAAATGGAATTTAGATGCAGAATCACTCGGGTTAAACGATTATTTAGCGGTTGATCGCACCGTTTTAGCGAATGAACGCACGCACTTATCGTACATGCAAACAGTGATTAGTTTTCTCGTTGCCGCCTTGACTTTGTTCAAAATTCTTGGTGGCATCGAAGGAGTAATTGTCGCGGTTGTACTCGTTGTTTCCGCGGGATATTTTTACATTCGTGGTCAACGCACCTACCGGAAAGTTGCCAATAAACTCGCTGAATTTGTTGAACTTGAGAAAAAAATTATCGACTAAAAAAAGCTTGACAGCTTAAAAATCAGGTGCTAAACTGAAGTCATTCAACTGAAGATAAAAAGCAATGAAGGATGCAGTAGCAGTCATTGTCGTAGCTAAGAGAACCTGTGGGTGGTGTGAACAGGAGTACGCAAGATTTGTGAATTACCAATCTGGAGCTGTTTTGGGTGTAGCAACCAAGACCGGCCGTCAACCGTTAACAGACATGAAGTGGTAGTTATTTTCGAAATAACTACAAGCAGGGTGGTACCGCGATTTTGTCGTCCCTACAAGTGATTGTAGGGGCGTTTTTTTTATTTTCAAAACTAAATTTATGGAGGAATTTCACATGAAAATGACATTATTAGAAGAATTAACATGGCGTGGCATCGTTCACCAACAAACAGATGAAGCAGGAATCAAAACAACACTTGAGAACGAGAAAATCTCTTTATACTGTGGGGTTGATCCAACGGGAAATAGTATGCACATTGGACACTTACTTCCGTTTTTAACACTTCGTCGCTTCCAACAGCATGGACATAAACCAATTATTTTAGTTGGTGGAGCAACAGGAATGATCGGTGATCCAAGTGGGAAAGCGGCTGAGCGTCAATTGCAAACAGTAGAAACAATTGCGCACAATGTTGAGTGCTTACAAAATCAAATGCGTCGTTTATTCGACTTTGAGGCTCACAATGGTGCGAAAATGGTAAATAACTATGATTGGACATCAAACTTAAGTATCGTTGAATTTTTACGCGATTTCGGGAAAAGCTTCAATGTGAACTACATGCTCGCGAAAGATATCGTAGCTTCACGTTTAGAAACGGGAATTTCATATACAGAATTCACATACACAATTTTACAAGCAATGGACTTCGATCACTTATATGCGAACCACAATTGCCGCATGCAAATTGGGGGAAGTGACCAATGGGGGAACATTACTTCAGGGTTAGAATTAATTCGTAAACGCCAAGGAAGTGAAGCAAAAGCATTTGGTTTCACAATTCCATTAGTGACAAAAGCCGATGGTACAAAATTTGGGAAAACTGAAAGTGGTGCGATTTGGTTAGATCCAGAACAAACATCACCATACGAATTCTACCAATTCTGGATTAACACTTCAGATGCTGATGTGGTGAAATACTTAAAATTCTTCACGTTCTTAGATCGTGAAACAATTGAAAGCTTAGAAGTGAGCGTTCAAGAGCAACCGCATTTACGTGCAGCTCAAAAAGCTTTAGCAGCAGAAATGACACGTTTAATCCACGGACAAGCAGCATTAGATCAAGCAATCGCCATCTCACAAGCCTTATTCAGTGGGAACATTCAAGCCTTAACAGCAGCAGAAATTGCCCAAGGATTTAAAGACGTACCATCAACAACAATTACCGAAGCGATGAACATCCTTGACCTATTAGTTGAAACCGGAGTCGTAAAATCAAAACGTGAAGCACGCGAATTCACGAACAATGGCGCAATCATGATCAATGGCGAAAAACAACAAGACGTAGAATTCATTGTCGAACCAGCCAACGCCATCGAAGGACAATACACAGTCATCCGCCGCGGAAAAAAAATCTACCACGTCGTAAAACACTAAGTGCTGAGCACGTTTGGCAAAAAAAGTTATTTGGGCCAATCGGGACGGTAGGTCAAAAAAGTAAAATCTGAGTGGGTTTCACAAAAACCCATAAGAGTTTACGTTTTGACAAGTCCCGAAGTGCGAAGCATGTTATAAGTGAGTGTCTAATCACGTTGGAAAAGGCCAAGTATTCAGGTTTCCACCAGTGTGGCTGGAAAATAAGCAAAATCAGAGAGAGTTCCTCACGAACTCATGAGAGTTTACGATTTTCCGAACACTGAAGAGATTAGCGTGTTGACACTAAGTGCGAAGCATGTTATAAGTGAGTGTCTAATCACGTTGGAAAAGGCCAAGTATTCAGGTTTCCACCAGTGTGGCTAGAAAATAAGCAAAATCAAAGAGAGTTCCTCATGAACTCATGAGAGTTTGCGATTTTCTGAACACTGG
>JBOFQK010000225.1:0-3157 GCA_051660865.1 Culicoidibacterales bacterium
GATTTAACGTATGCAGCGATGATGGATGGCGATAAAGCCACATATTGGGCGCCGAGTACTCGCGATGATGTTGAAAAGACAGAAGTAGAATTTACTTTTGATGAACTAGTGACGCTTGATCAAATTACGTATTCAGCACGGCAAAATGTTGGGACCGATTCAGGAGGTTTCCCCCATCAATTTGAAATTTATGGTGCGATGGCCGATGATGCCGAATATACATTAGTTGCAAGCGGCAGTGAAGCAACGGCCACGAAGTCAACAATTGCAATTCAATTTCCAGCGACACAATTTAAAAAGCTTAAATTTAAATTCGTGGAAACATCAACGAAAACAAAGTGGGCACATATTGGGGAAATTGCCTTTTATCAGCCGGATGCATTTGCGGCGACAATCGCCGATTTATTTACGACCCCTGAAAAAAATGTCGTGAATCCAAGCTATGCGAATTTGGAAACTTTAGCTCAATTACTGATTGAAGCAAAAGCTCATCCCCTTGCTGATGAGCTTGTCGCAAGTATTATCGATGCGCAAACATTATTGACACATACGCCAATTGAGGCAACTGCGGCTCAAGTCCAAGTATTCTCACATTATGAAAACCAAGCGTATCGTGATATGTTTGAAATTCCGAGTGAACAAATTGCGGGCATTACCAACAATGGTGGGAAGTATAGTAAGTTTGTAATTGAAAACGCAATTGATAATAATTTAGCGACACACTGGGAAACTGGAACGGCAAATTCAGATACGTTCAAAAACGAAGTGATTGTGACCTTTACAGAACAAACGACAATTGATCGGTTGGCTTATAGTGGACGAGCAGATAAATATGGTTTTGCGGAAGTGTTTGAAATCTATGCGTCACCAACAAGTGAAGGGGAAACATTTGAGTTGTTAGCAACAGGTTCGGCAACAGCAACAAGTTCGTTAGTTGAAGTAAAATTTGAACCAACACAGATGAAGCGCATCAAGTTTAAATTTATCAAAGGGCGGAGCAATCGGGCGATTTTCAATGAAATTGCCTTTTATCGCCAAGATGAAGTGAAAGAAATTGTCGGAGATTTATTTGTTGATACGACATACCTTGAGTTGAAACAACCGTATAACAATTTAACGGCATTAAATCAGTTGCAACAAGCAGTTGATCAACATCCTAATGGTACAGAATTCCAACCAACACTTGATTGGGCATTCAAAGTTATCAATGGTGAAATTGATGAAAATATTGTCGCTGTGACGGCATTCCAACATGGAAATATGGATGCGCACGGAAAAAATATCATCTCAACAGTAGCTGCGGGCCAAAACTTGCAAACAACTGGTGTCTACGGTTTACCGGGTGAAACGATTACCGTTTATGTTGACGTTGAACCAGGAACAACACTTTTACCAAGTATTTCCTTTACACAAAATCATGGGACATGGAAAGGTTGGCAAACAACACGAAAATTAAAAGCTGGACGCAACGAGATTGTTGTCCCAACCTTTAATTTAACTGAAGCCAATTATCCGAACATGCCAAACCCTGGGGGCGCAATGTATATTGTGAATCCATATACGCCCGAGGAGCAAGGGCGCGCACCACGTATTCGAATTGACGGCGGACACGCCTTCCCGTTATACCGCGAAGGTGATGATGAAGCAACGTTTATTGCTGAGTTAACGGCATATCAAGCAAAATTAACTGCAGCGCAAGCCGCGGGAGATCCGACAGTGTTAGATTTGTTTGAATTCGAAAGTGAGCGCATGTTAATTTCGGCATTAGCAAGTTCAGCTTATCAAGTGTATGTCGAAGAAGGCATTGCACCAAGTGCGACAGTTGAAGATTGGAACTGGGTAATGAATGAAATTTTTGCGTTCCATGGTTTAGATGGAAGTAGTGAAATTCATGATCCGAAATACTTGAAAGAACATATCCGCTTAATGCAGCCATTTGGATCACTGTATGCGCATACGCACCATATTGGAATTCAAAATAATCATACTGCATCAGTGCTTCGACCAGGTGTTGCACGCAGTTGGGGATTCATGCATGAAATTGGTCACCGAATGGATAGCCGTTACCGTGCATGGGCTGAAATTACAAATAATATGGATTCAGTTTATATGAGTATGCTTGGCGGCAATATCAATGATCGTATAAAATATGAAACTTTATACAAGAAAACGGCGGTTTTAGATGAAAACGCGATTTTCCGTGATGATGTGTTCGTTAGCTTAGGAACATTTTGGCAATTACAAATGGTAAATGAAAACTATTGGCCGCAATTAGAGCGATTATACCGTGAGCGTCAGCCAGAAGTACCAAATGATGAGAGCAAAATTGGTTACTTAGTGCAATATTCTTCAGAAGTATTTGGCTTAGATTTAACTGAACACTTTGCTCGTCAAGGGATGCGTGTCAATGAAACGTTTGCTGCTGAAATTGCTGCAAAATATCCAAAAAGCACAACAAAATACTGGTATTTAAATACTAAAGGTTATGAGTACCAAGGAAGTGGACTAGCAGCTGATGCGCGTGCAGAAATTGTGACATTTGAAAAAGATGGGACAATGACGTTGGCAAATACGGCTGCAGAAGCTGATTTCTTAGGTTATGAAATTTTACGTGATGGGGAAGTGATTGGCTTCACTTCAACGAATAGTTTTAAAGATCCAAACTATGACTTAGCGGCGAATTATCAATATACGGTTATTCCATATGGTGTTGATTTACGAGCAGGAGTTGAGAGTTTGCCACATGCAAACTATACACCAAGCATAACGTTGAAAGAAACTGACGTTTATGTGCCTTTATATGGTGAATTTAACCCACTTGATTATGTAACTGCACTTGATTATGCAAATAAAGACATCGCTGATCAAGTTACCGTTGATACGCCACTTGATATGACGAAAAAAGGTGACTATACAGTCACATATACAGTAACTGATTACGAAGTGAGTCGGTCAGTGAGCCTAACCGTTCATGTCCTCGCACAGGCGAATCCATTATCAGATTTAGACTGGGAAACAGCAACGCAAAGCTATAAAACCCCACAAAAAGATGGAAATTTAAATGGCAAAGCGTTAAGTTTAACGAGTGAAGATGGAGAAGCGATTATTTATGATAAAGGATTAGGCACACATGCCAATGCTGAAATTGTGTATCAGT
>JBOFQK010000226.1:0-11463 GCA_051660865.1 Culicoidibacterales bacterium
AGAAGTGTTGAAAGGATGATGAATGATGACGAAAATTATGATTATCGAAGATGAGCCGACGATTCGGCAGGAACTGGCAAGTTTATTGCAACGTTATGGCTATGAAACGCAAACCCCGACCGATTTTCAAACTATTTTACCAACAATTGCGCACCAGCAACCAGATGTGATTTTACTTGATTTACAGTTGCCTTATTATGATGGCTATCACATTTGTCGCCAAATTCGCGAAACGTCACTGGTCCCAATTATCGTTGTGACTAGTCGCAATAGTGAACTTGATGAAGTGATGAGTATCAATTTAGGAGCAGATGATTTTCTGACGAAACCATACCAAGAACAGGTTTTATTGGCACGGATTCAAGCGGTTTTACGCCGGACCCAACCGCAAAACGGGCAAGATCAACTGAAATATCAAGGCTTAGTGCTTGATTTAAAGCAGGGGACACTTACGTATGCGCAGCAATGTGTGGATGTGACCAAAAATGAAGTGAAAATTTTAGTCTGTTTGTTGCAACAGCCGCAGACGATTGTCACTCGGGATGAATTGATGGACTATTTGTGGGCATCAGACGTCTATATTGATACGAATACATTAACGGTGAATGTCAATCGGCTCCGGAAAAAACTTGAACAACTCGGATTGAAAACGCTCATTGAGACGAAGCGGGGAATGGGGTATGTGTTACGATGATTGGGTGGACGTATCTCAAAGATAAAGCCGGTTTTTTAGCTTTGCAGGCGGTGAGCTTTAGTGTTGTCGTCTTAGTGCTCGCGATTTGGCAACTACCACTGATTCTCCACGTCGTGATCGCCATTGTTTGGTTTGGGCCATTACTGAGTTATTTTGTGTATGATTATTGGCGGACGCGGGTGTTTTATCAAGAGACAACGCGCTTAGTGACGACGTTAGATCAAGCATATTTATTACCCGTGGTCATGAAAAAGCCACGATTTTTAGCGGGGAAACTTGTTTATTCGTGGTTGCAAGTGGCGAACCAAGCGATGCATGAAGCGGTGAAGCGTGGCGAAATGGCGAATAATGAGTATCAAGCATACGTGACGGCGTGGGTGCATGAGGTGAAAACGCCCTTGGCAGCGTTACAGTTAATGGTGCATCATGTTGAACCGACCAAGCGCACCGAGCTGAAAAAGCAGCTGCAAGTCGTCGATGGTTACGTGGAACAAGCTTTATATTATGTCAAAAGTAATCAACTCAATGAAGACTACCATGTCAAAAAGTTCGCTGTTGAAGGCGTAATTCGGCAAGCGATTCAAGCACAAGCCTTGATGTTACGGGCAAAAAATATGCAGGTGGTTTTAGCCGAACAGCAGACTGATGTGCGCAGTGACCCTAAGTGGGTCCAATTCATTTTCCAACAAATTATCCAAAATGCGCAGCAATATAGTCAACCGGAGACGACGGTTACGATTACCGTAACGACGGTTGAAGAAGCCGTCATTGTTAGTTTTTGTGATCAAGGCATTGGGATTCGTGCCCATGAGCTCAAGCATGTGTTTCAAAAAGGCTATGTCGGCAGCAACGGGCGTGAGTTTGCGAAATCAACCGGGATTGGCTTATATATTTGCCAGCGCTTAGCAGCAAAACTGCACTTACGCTTGGAAATGAGCAGCACTGTCGGTGTGGGCACGCAAGTACAAGTGATTTTTCCAAACGGGACGCACCATCGCTTTAGCGAGTAGGCAGTCCTGTTTTTTTGCTTGAGTGGTCACTTATTTGCGAAATGTGACAAAAATGTTCGCAAACTGTAAGCGGAAGCGATGGCTGAGCTGGAATCAACCCTTTATACTAGGAAGTGACCAAAGGATAATTTAAAGGAGTAAGACAGATGAAACCAATATTACAAATAGAAGCAGTCGAAAAATATTATGGGAATAAAAGTCAAATCACGAAAGCACTCAATTGTGTTGATTTACAGGTAGAGCAAGGTGAGTTTGTCGCGATTATGGGACCGTCAGGTTCAGGGAAAACGACGTTACTGAATTGTTTAGCGACAATTGATACGATTACGACTGGGAAAATTATGATTAATGACCAAGATTTGAGTCAACTAAGCGGGAAAGCCTTGACGCAATTCCGCCGCGATCAGCTCGGCTTTATTTTCCAAGATTTTAATTTGCTTGATACGTTAACGGCATTTGAAAATATCGCGTTAGCTTTAACAATTCAAAAAGTTCCAGCCCAAGCCGTACGGCAACGGGTCGAAGCAGTTAGTGAAAAACTCGGAGTCAAAGCCTTACTAAGCAAATATCCGTATGAATTATCGGGGGGACAACAACAGCGAATTGCGGCAGCCCGAGCAATTGTGACGAATCCGACCTTAGTTTTAGCTGATGAACCAACGGGAGCACTTGATTCTAAATCGGCACGCCAACTGTTACAACTGTTGGAACAACTCAATCAAGAACTTGCGGCAACACTAGTGATGGTAACGCATGATCCGTTTACGGCCAGTTACGCCCACCGGATTGTGTTTTTAAAAGATGGCCAAGTTTTTACCGAGCTGACGCGTGGGACTGATAGCCGCGAACAGTTTTTTAATCGGTTAATGGAAGTTGTCAGTTTGTTAGGTGGTGAAGTCGATGTACGCTAAAATGGCCCGCAATAATGTGCGCAAAAGTGTGCGTGATTATACAATTTATTTTCTGACGTTAGCACTCGGTGTTTGTTTGTTTTATGCCTTTAATGCGATTAGCGACCAAAGTGCCTTTACGCAAATGACGCAACGGCAAGCTGACTACGTTGCCATGCTCGAACAAATGATGAATTTTTTATCGTTGGGGATTTCAGCAGTACTTGGGGCGTTAATTGTATATGCCAACCACTTTCTGATTAAACGGCGGAAACGTGAATTTGGGGTGTACACAACGTTAGGGATGAGCAAATGGCACGTCGCTTTGATTTTAACGATCGAAACGCTTGTCGTGGGAATCGGGGCTTTAGTCGTTGGTTTAGTGGCGGGCGTTGCGATTTCGCAATTGCTTTCAGCCTTTGCGACGCAATTATTTACGATTCCGTTAAGTGAGTACCAGTTTTTATGGTCACCACGTGCTGCGGGACTGACATGCGTGTATTTCATCGTGATTTTCACGATTGTGTTAAGTTTCAATAGCACAATTATTGCGAAGCAAAAATTAATTGATTTATTGGGAGCACCAAGGCGAAATCAGCAGTTACAACGATTAAAACCATGGCAAGCTGGGTTGATTAGTTTCGGTTCAATCACAATGTTAGCATGCGCCTACTTTGGTGCGAGTGAAATTGGTTTGGATCCAAATCACCAGTATTTTTGGTTGCCAATTGTGTTGGGAATTGTCGGGACCTTTGGGAGCTTTTATAGTTTAGGTGGGCTATTATTAATCTTTGTTCAAAAGCAAGAAACCCACTACTTGAAAGGGATTCGGATGTTTTCTTTCCGTCAAATTGCGAGTAAAATGCAGACGAATCACTTGTCAATGACGGTTATTTGTGTATTATTATTTGTGACGATTGGGGCGTTGGCGACAAGCTTAGGTTTGAAAACGGCAATGGCGAAAGATTTAGCACTGAAAACGCCATTTGATGCTTCGGTCACGTATTATGGCTATGACGAAAGCAATGCGGTTGATTTACGAACACTAATTGAAGCGAAAGGCTTTACGTTTGCGGATGCTGACTTTGTCTATCCCTTTGCGATGTATACGAGCGAAACGAATCTGAGTGAATTATTTTTTGAACAAGCAGCGAATGCAAGCGAACGCGAGTATTTAACGGAATTGTATAGCTTAAGTAGCCCGCGGTTGATAAGTGTTACCGATTATAATGCGATTCAAAGCGAACTTGGTGAAGCACCACTCACCCTTGCGGAGGATGAAGTCTTTTTAGTTGGTCAATGGCCGAAAATTGAGGCGACACTCGCACAATTTGTCCAAAGTAAGCAAGTGATTACGGTTGCGCAACAAGACTACACGTTAGTGAATGATCAACAACAAACCCAATTAAGCCCAATGGTGTTATTGAATCAAGCGTCATTAACTGGTTATGCGTTGATTGTTCCGGAAACGGTGGTGGCAGCACCCGGTGTCTTTGTAACTGATCAAGTGTTAAATATCAATTTAGCAAGTGAGCAAGCAACCCGATTAGCTGCGTTAGATGAGCTGTTTTATGATTTTTATCAAAAATATGCGGATGAGTTAGATGGCTACTTTTTAGGCTTAACACGTGAAGCGGTAATTCAAGAAAATGCTGGGTTTACGAATATTATCTTATTTATCGGCCTGTATTTGAGCTTTATCTTGCTTTTGGCGAGTGCGGCGATTTTAGCATTGCAACAATTATCAGAAACGACTGATAGCTTGCCACGTTACCAAACGCTCCAACGCTTAGGAGTATCAGCACGAGCAATCAAGCACGCCATTTTGGTCCAAATTGGCGTATACTTTGTGATGCCAATCGGTTTAGCGTGCATTCATGCCATTGTCGGGATTCGGATTGTGCAAGCGTATTTAATCGCGTTTGGGAAACCGGATATTATGGCCAGTGCATTGATGACGGCGGCGATTTTCCTCCTGATTTATGGGGGCTATGGGTTGGCAACATATTGGCTCTGTCTTAACCAAGTGCGCGAACAAGGCAACCTAGATGTCTAAGCATTGACGAAAGAAGGGGAATCAAGCATAATTAAAAGAAAAAGGTGGGAAAGAGATGTCTAAAGAATTGAAAATTGGTTATTTTATTCCGGTGTTTGTCATGGTGAGCAGCGCTGTACTAATAAGTACGATAGCAGATAAAAGTTTGATGGTGATCGCACTCGTATTACTCGTGCCATTAGCGTTTTTAATCGAAGGGTTCCTATGTGGGCTGAAAAACAAAGGCTTTCTCGTGCCCTTTGTGCTTTCAACGCTCTGTGCATTAGCCGGAGTCGTTGTCGCCCTCAATAATTCAGCGAATATTTACGCAGTGCTCTATGCGCTCATCTTTTGTTTTAGCTATGGATGTGGCTGGTTGGTGACGAAAGTTTTGACCATCCGCCAAGTCAAAATGTTTGGACAAAAAAACTAGGGGAAAATAAAAGGTCACAAACATGATTGGTTTGTGACCTTTTTTTGGTGATGATGTAATTTGAGCGACTAATTTTGGCTGCGTTTTTCGATTAATTTGTCAATGCCTAACAATGAATGAGTTGTGGTTGAGATGTATTATTCACGAGATGCACTTTTAAATCTAAGCTTGCAATGGTATAATTTTCATATGAAAAATAGTAATTCAAGCGATAGGAGTGAACTGAATGAAACTATCAAAAGTGACGGTACAAAATTATCGCTGTTTTGCAAGCCAAGAAGTGATTCTAGATGAAAAAGCAACAGTGATTATTGGGATTAATAGTGCTGGAAAGACAACATTACTCGATGCAATTGCGATTGCACTCAATAATTATTTAAGTCAATTTCCAATTAAGACGAGTACGTTAATGAAGCAAACTGATGTGAGGAAAAGTTTTAGTGAAAATGGTAGTCAGATTAATCAAGAAACACATTTTCCCTTGAAAATTGAAGCTTTAGGAACAGTATTTGAGCATGAAGTGATTTGGAGTAGTCAATTAAATGGTGAAAAGACACGACCAACAGTTAAAAATTTAGCAGAGTTAAAGAAAATTATTACTGCCAAAATAAGTAATCAAACACAAGCGATGCCACTTGTTGCTTATTATGGAACAGGAAGACTTCATCTGAAAACACCGACGAAAAAATCAATGGCAGTAAGTGGTCGATTTAATTATTATACAAATGCGTTACAAAGTAATATTGATATGACATATTTGAACAATTGGTTTGAAAAGTTGACGTATATCCAATTACAAAAGGGAACTGCTATTCCAGAGTTACAAATTGTTTTACGAGCAGTGGCGCAAATGTATGAGTTGTCAGATTCAGAAATTGATACGGTTACTGTTTATTTTGATGTGAAACAGTCGCAGTTAATGATTGAGATTCATCGGCAAGGAGTCATCCAACAATTACCACTTACTCAAATGAGCGATGGAGTCAAAACAACATTAATGATGGTAGCTGATATCGCTTATCGAATGGCGAGTTTGAATGGATTTTTGTTGGAACACGTCCTAGTACAAACACCAGGAGTTGTTATTATTGATGAAGTTGATTTGCACTTACATCCGCAATGGCAAAAAAGAATTTTACAAGATTTACAAACTATTTTCCCGAAAATTCAGTGGATCGTGACGACACATGCGCCGAGCGTTTTGACCAATATTTCGACAAGTCAATTGCGAGTTTTAAAAGACGGAGTCATTCAAGCGATTGAAAATCAAGTTTACGGAAAAAATATTGATGAGATTACCCGTTTCGTGTTTGGAACTGATGTCCGACCACCAGAAGTTATTGAGCAATTTAACACATTTGAACAAGCGTTGGCAAGTCAAGATTTTCACCAAGCGAAACAGTGTTTGAAAGCGTTGGAACGCTTAGTCGATAGCGAAACTCGCGAATTGGTGGAAGCAAGAATAAACTATGAATTTGAATCGGAGTTTGCTGATGCTCACAATTAAAAAACAGCAAGGATCATATGCATTATTGCAGCTTGTAAAAGAGCAAAAAATTCAAACATTCGAGGAATTGCCAACCGAAGTTAAGCGAGATTTAAAAGAAAAGCTACTTGTTGAACAACATTTTATTTGTGCATATTGCATGAAAAAAATTACCTATGAAAAAATGAAAGTTGAACATTTTTTGCCGCAATCATTGTATCCTGAACAAGTTTTTGTTTTTAAAAATTTATTTGCAGTCTGTTTAGGAATTGAGCATGGAGCGCAGACATGTGATACAAGTAAAGCAAATGAAATAATCGACCTCAATCCATTAAACGCAACACAGATTGCTACAATTAGTTACGGCGCAACTGGGATGATTAGAAGTGAAAATCCTAGCTATAATCAAAATTTAAATCAAACGTTAAATTTAAATACCGCTGAATTGATCGCTCATCGTCGGAATGTTCGTAATGCAACAATCAAAAATTACCAAAAATTTAAAACCTCTGTGCACATGCGGCAAAGAATTGCGCGAATGAAACATGATGCCCTTAATAAAGCACGATTTGATGCTTATTTGGGTGTGAAAATCGCAATTTTCGATAAGATCCTATTAGAAAAGTAAGCACCAAAAAAGGAACGATTTCAAGGTTGAAACGTGCCTTTTTTTGATGTGAGCTGATTAGCCTTTCACGTGCAGAGTTTTCGGTTGTCATTTTGTTCATGTGAAAAATGTGATAGTATAGAGTGATAAGTTTGAATTAAATTTTGAAAGGATGTGACGGCAATGGTGACGCTTAAAGATGTCGCGAAAAAAGCAAATGTGTCATTAGGAACAGCATCAAAGGTAATTAATAATATCCCCGTAAAACCACAAACAAAACTTGCTGTTGATAAAGCAATCAAAGAATTAAATTATGAGATTAACACATATGCAAGAGGATTGAAAAAAAATAAAACAGATCTCGTGGCATTAATTTTACCGACAATTTGGCATCCATATTTTTCTGAATTAACATACTATATTGAAAAAAAACTGAGCGAAAAAAATTTAAAGCTCTTAATTTGCAACTCAGAAGGTGATTACCGTAAAGAATTGCAATATATCATGAATGTCAAAAAAAATATGGTTGATGGAATTATAGCAATTACCTACAGTGATATTGAGTTATTCTCTGAGTTAAATATTCCCCTCGTTTCAATTGATCGGATGTTTGATGAAGCGGGGAGTTACGTGAGTAGCGATAATTATGCGGGAGGTCAATTAGCGGCAGCAAAACTGATTGAAGCAGGTTGTGAAAATATTTGTGTAATTGGGGAAGTTTCAAAAAAAAATAGTACAACGAAGCTAAGATATGATGGATTTATCCAATATTGCAAGGACGATAAGATTCCTTATGGATTATGTTATAATATCGGACATCGAGGCGATTTTAGTGAAGAACTGGAAAAGTTCCTTGTGGAATCATTTGTTGAGCAACGCTTATTCCAAGGTATATTTGCTGTTACTGATAATTATGCCAACCAAATTATCGAAATTTTAAATCGCTATCAAGTAAAAGTACCTGAAGATGTTCAAATTATTGGATTTGACGGAAGTCGCTCATCAAAAAATGAAAAAATCCGCTTATCAACAATTAGACAAAATGTTGAGTTATTGGCAACAACAGCAGTTGAGCTGTTAATTGATGCGATAACGACAGATAACAATGTACAAGCTAAAAAAATAATTCCAGTTGATTTTATTCAAGGTGAAACAACAAAAAATTAGTAAATTAAGAACAGATAGTCATAAACATATTGACTAAATGTTCTTAATGATATAAGATAAAACACATAAATGAAACGTTTCATTTATGTGTTTTGAACGTTTGAAATTTTTTTATTCAAAAAATGAAACGTTTCATAAATAGAAAAAGGGGAAAAAGAGATGTCTAAAAAACTTAATTATGAAAAAATTGCGAGTGAAATTTTAGCGGCTGTCGGTGGTGAACAAAATGTAATTAGTGTTGCAAGTTGTGCGACAAGATTACGTGTCGTGTTAAAAAACGATACCCTTGTTGATAGTAGTTTGGTGGAAGAAATTGATGGTGTAAAAGGAAGTTTTAACAATGGGGGACAATTCCAAATTGTATTAGGAACGGGAACAGTTGATCTTGTTGCTCGTGAGTTTGCAAAAATAACTCAGTTAGATGAAGTGTCTAAAGAGGAAATTAAACAGACCGCGAGTTCGAAAATGAACGTCGTCCAAAATGTCTTGAAGACATTAGCTGATGTGTTTGTCCCAATTTTACCAGCATTAGTAGCTGCCGGATTATTGATGGGAATTAACAATGTACTTACAGCGCAAGGGTTATTCATTGAAGGAAATTCAATCGTTGGTGCCTATCCCCAAATAACGGATTTAGCCGAGATGATTAACTTATTCTCAAATGCGGCCTTTGTCTTTTTACCAGTATTAATTGGCTTTGCAGCGGCAAAAGTTTTTGGCGCGACACCAGTACTAGGAGCTGTTATTGGGGCGATTATGATCCATCCAGATTTGTTGAATGGTTATAGTTATGGTGAAGCACTCTTAAATGGAACCGTTCCTGAGTGGAGCATCTTCGGATTTGGGATTGCTAAAGTTGGCTACCAAGGAACAGTATTACCCGTGATTGCTTCAGCCTATTTATTGGCAGTGATTGAAAAAAATGTTCGAAAAGTTGTTCCGGCAATGTTTGATAACATTATCACCCCATTAGTAGCCGTTTTAGTAACAGCAGTGTTAACATTTATCGTTATCGGCCCAGCGATGCGAATTGTTGGTGATGGTTTAACCGAAGCAGTGATGTTCTTATTCTACTCATTAGGACCAGTTGGTGGAGCAATCTATGGAATGGTGTACCCGTTATTAGTGATTACGGGGATGCATCATAGTTTAGTAGCAGCCGAAACGCAAATTTTAGCTAACATGGCAGTCCTTGGTGGTTCACCAACCTTTGTAGTTGTTGCAGCGTCAAATGTTGCCCAAGGAGCAGCCGCATTTGCTGTGATGTTCTTAATGAGAAGTAATGCTAAGATGAAAGGGATTGCATCAGCTTCAGGGATATCAGCATTACTAGGAATTACCGAACCAGCAATGTTTGGGGTTAACTTGAAATTAAAATATCCATTTATTGCCGCTTTAATTGGTTCGGCAGTAGCCGGAGCATACGGAACACTAATGAATGTTCTTTCAGTGTCACCAGGTCCAGCGGGAATTCCTGGAGTTGTCGTGATTCGTCCGGAAGGGATGATGCAATATTTAGTTACGTTATTAGTAGCCTTTGTTGTGACCTTTATTGTGACAATTTTACTTGCAAAAAAATTTGGAAAAGAGAAATAATAGGAGATTAGTATGGAATGGACAAGAGCACAGCGGTATCAAAAACTTGATGAAACGACCCTGCCAATTATCGAAAATTTAAAAACTAAAGTGAAAGCGTGTACATATCGTCAAAAATTTCATGTTCAGCCAAATACGGGGCTGTTGAATGATCCAAATGGATTTAGTTATTTCAATGGCGAATACCATTTGTTTTATCAATGGTTTCCACTTGGACCGGTACATGGTGTGAAATACTGGTATCATGTTTCATCAAAAAATTTAGTTGAGTGGAAAGATTGTGGTGTTGCATTAACACCCAATGCCCAATTCAACAGTCATGGGGTCTTCTCAGGAAGTGGTTTAGTCCATAATGAGCAACTAAATTTAATGTATACGGGAAATGTTCGTGATGAGAATTGGACGCGAAATTCATATCACTGTTTAGCAACGATGGATAAAAACGGTGAGATTACGAGTAACCAGGCTGTGATTCATGGCATTCCTAAAGGCTATACAGAGCATTTCCGTGATCCAAAGCTTTTGAAAGTCAACGATGTCTTTTATTGTTTAATTGGTGCTGAAAATAGTGAAAATCAAGGAACAATTGTGTATTATCGCTCAGCTGATCTAACGAACTGGGAATTTCAAGGTGAAATTCAAACCCAATTTACAGACTCAGGATTTATGTGGGAGTGTCCTGACTATTTTGAAGTTGGCGACAAAGCAATCCTTATCCTTTCACCACAAGGAATAGCAGCACAAGGAGATGAATTTAATAATATTTTCCAATCAGGATATTTAGTCGGTCAACCAATTGATTTTGAAACTGGAACATTCCAACACGGAAAATTTACCGAACTTGATCGCGGTTTTGAATTTTACGCACCGCAAACGATGACAACGCCAGATGGGAGACACGTGTTAATTGCATGGATGGGATTGCCAGGAATTGAGACAATTTCCGCTGAGAATGGTTGGGCACATTGTATGACGTTGCCAAGAGAACTGACATTAGTCGGTGAAAAACTTATGCAAAAACCACTGACGGAATTACAACTTTTGCGGAAAGAAAAAATTGAATTTACAACAAAGTTAAATCAAGAAGTGAAAAGTATTCCTCAAGTAGCAGGAAGTGCATTTGAAATGATTACGACCTTTTCGGCTTTCAGTGGTACGTCACTGGGGATTAAACTGAGAAAGGGAGCAACGACGGAAACTGTCTTTCAATATGATTTGTTGCAGCAAAAGTTAATCCTTGATCGATCACATTCAGGACGATTAATGGGTGAAGAGTATGGTAACACACGTGCGTGTAAGTTTACAGCAGAAGTCTTGAAGTTACAAATTTTCGCAGATGAGTCATCGCTAGAAATTTTTGTCAATGATGGTGAAGAAGTGTTTACGACTCGAATTTTCACTGACTTAGACAGTACAGCAATTCAATTTTTTGCGGAGGGAACAGCAGTACTACAAACAGAATTTTGGCCGTACGATTAATTGGAATAATAATAACAAACAAAACAAGTCACGAACAGCAACAGTTCGTGACTTGTTTTGTTTTGA
>JBOFQK010000227.1:0-2808 GCA_051660865.1 Culicoidibacterales bacterium
CTTTTTTATATGTTTGTTAATTTTTATTCGATTAATGATTCGATATAATTGGAAAAGATGAAAAAAAGAATAAGAGGAACAAAAAATGAGTACTTTTTCAGTTGTATCGACAATTATTATGTTAGCTATTTTAGCGGTATTTTTATATCTCGACAAAAACCCTGCCAGTTTCCAAGGTTTTCTTGGTGAATGGCGAGCGAGAAAGGAACTCGCAAAATTACCGCAAGGATATCAAGTGCTTCATGATCTTATGATTGAAGTAAATGATAAAATGACACAAATTGATCATGTCGTTATTGCAAAGACGGGAATTTTTATCATTGAGACAAAATGTTTTACTGGAACGATTTATGGAAAAGCTCGTCAAAAAAAATGGACACAGTACTATAGTCGCAATCGTAAGTACCAATTTCAAAATCCATTACACCAAAATTATGGCCATCTGAAACAATTATCAGATCTACTTGAACAAGCAGAAACTGATTTTATACCACTTGTAGTTTTTAATAACAGTATCAAGTTGAAAGTAGACGATGAGTCACAAGTCTTTCGCCGTGAGGAAATGAATGAAGCGATTCAATCGTATACCGCGGAAAAATTCACAAATGATGAATGTCAAACGATAATTACTAAACTTAAAGCAGCAAATATTCAGTCTTTAAGTAATAAACGAAAACATAAAGCAAAAATCCAACAAAATCTCAAGCGAGCGGAAACATTAGTTACGCAAAATATTTGCCCTAAATGTGAAAGTGAATTAGTAGTACGTCAAGGTCAACATGGTGAGTTTTTAGGATGTAGCACCTTCCCCAAATGCCGATATACAGCGAAGGTGGCAACACCGGCTGTGTAAGGGGATATTTAAAAAGAGACCGAATGGTCTTTTTTTGTAACTTAAATTTGGTAGTCAGGTGCGGTGTCCGAAAAAACGGACACCGAGATATTGTTGGAAATATTACTATTTATAGTGAAAGACAGAAAATGATGGGGGAACATGATGAAAACAATTATCAAAAAATTTAGTGAGACACAGGAAACCGGATTGTTATTACTTGACATGCCGACAGGTTCAGGAAAAACGTATCAGGCGATTCAATATTTAGCTGATGAGCTAATGGATTCAAGCCAATCAACAAATAAATATTTCTTTATCACACCACTGAAAAAGAATTTGCCGTATGAAGAGTTGAAGCATGAACTGAAAAAACGTGGCCAAGAAGCGTTATGTGAATCAAAAGTTTTGTTGTTAAAGCCAATTGCAGAGACTGTAATGACGCAGTTAACGACTGAATTACAAATGACGATGCCACAAGAAATTATTGATAAAAAAAGTTGTCAAGATTTAATTCGAAAAGTGAACAACTTACATAATTATCAAGAAAAATGTCGAAATAATCAAGAAACGAAGCAACTACTAGCAGACTATCTTATCGAATTTGAGAAAGAAATTCAAAAAACATATGAGCCGAAGTTTCGCGAGTTAGTGATCAATCACTTGAAGGGACAGTTTAAAACGGCGAAACAACGGTTGGAAGCGATTAAATATCAGCGTGAATGGCAATGGGTTGGTAAATTATATCCGAGTGTTTTTACATCAGAAAAGCAAATTATTTTTATGAGTATGGATAAATTTATTTTGCCAAATCAAACATTAATAGAGCCGGCATACTATTTTCACGAAAAAATGCCAGGTGCGGTTTTGATTATTGATGAATTTGATGCAACAAAAAAAGTTATTTTAAACCAATTGATTCAGCAACAAAAAAACTATGCAGGCATTGATATTATAGCGTTATTTAGTAAGCTAAAGGCAATGATTGAACAAAATCATATTTTAAAGGATTTCTTTATCCCAGCGAAGCAACGCTTGGAATCGAAATATCGAGATAAGCCACTTGAACAGCTTATTACCGATTTAATGCCCCAGGCGGATTATATTTTTGATAAGTATCAACTCCAATTTCATTATCGAACGCGTGAGCGTGAATTAGATGAGGCGAATTTTTTATTTCATGATTACCGGATGTTTACGGTATTTCAAGAAAAAAATCAAAAACTGCAACGAACGTGTTCAAAGGAGGAGCGACTCAATCATTTAGATTTTGTCGCGAAAGCGGCGAAAAGTGATATTGGCTATTTAATGGCTGATTTGCAAAAATTTTTACAACGATTTTGTCGGAATATTGATATTTTAGCGACAAATTACTTGCAGCGACTGCGCGAACAAAAGGCAGTTGAAACAGAATACATGCTTGATCATGCCATTCATTCGACACTCCAAGCCTTTCATCTATCAAAAAGTGATATTGATTATTTAACGGCAGTTATTAAAAGTAAGAACTATCGAAAAATTGCTGAAAATCAAGGTGAAAAAATTGTTCGTGCTGATTTTGATTTAAGTTTTTATGAGCAAGGCTTTCGTTATTTCAGTTTAGTTAATGATTTGAATCATGATTTGCAAACGAAATTTGAGATGGTTGATTTTACGAACACACCTGAAAAATTACTGATTACTTTTGCGCAGCGAATGAAAGTCATTGGAATTTCAGCAACAGCAACGTTACCAACAGTACTTGGGAATTACGATCTTGCGTATTTACACAGTCAACTTATGCAGCGGTTTCATCAACCGAATGCGGATGAACAAAAGCAACTCCAAGCTACTTTTACAGAGGCGATTGCTCAATATGATCGAGTAGAAATAAAAAAAGTCTTTATCTCTGGGGCAGCCTTAGCCAATGATTGGGAATCAATATGGCTAGAAATCTTAGGTGATCGTGAACTGGCGCAGCGAGCGATTAATTTAAT
>JBOFQK010000228.1:0-1164 GCA_051660865.1 Culicoidibacterales bacterium
CATAAAGCGAGCAACCGGTGCTTGCGATCGTAGTTATTCGTAAATTTTGGCAATTGCTCATGCTCTTGGGGTGCATGCATTAACTTGTAGCCATATTTTTTGCTAGTCACAATGCTCTCGTGCGGACTCGCTTCCCGCAACTGTTTAATATCAAGTCGAATCGTGCGCGTGGAAACTTGTAACAATTGCGCAAGTTGTGTCGCTGTTAACCAATCATTTTCGACTGCTAATAATGTCAAGATTTTTTGCTTTCTATTCATATCGCCACCTCATTTTAATAGTAAGTATAGCATATCTTCAGCTAATTTTTTTTAAAAAACTGAAAGCACTGTCATTTTTTTGCAGCTAGCTCGCAAAACGCTGCCTTTCCGTCCAAAATACCGCCAAAAAAAGCAACCGCCTTTAGTTGGTTGCTTTTCACATCTTAGTCGATTTTCGCTTCAATAAAACAGGCAATTCCTTGTGCTTGCAACACATCTACTTGCCGTTTAGCATTTGCATATTGCGTATAACTACCAGCGATGACCCGATAATACGTCGACTTTCCGCCTGGCTGTGGTGGTGTTGGCTGTGGTGGTGTTACTGGTGCCTTTAATCCTAACGCCGTTAAAATCCCGTGCGCATAGGCAACGCCAAACGCTTGTTGTTCATGCACTTCATCAAACAGCACGCAATCATTGGTATCGAGAAATCCACCTTCAACGATAATACTCGGCATCGCTAATTCGCGAATAAAGCCAAAATAATCGCGGCCCGTTTTGGGATCAAGTCGCGTTTTCCCACCGCGACTATTTTGGCCCAGTTTTTTGACTTCAGCCTCAATTGCTTGCCCAAGTTTGAGATCAAGGCCTTGCGTTTGGTTTTGAAAGTGCGAATACCAAAACTCAAAGCCATCACCACCGCCGGCATTAAAGTGAATCGCGACGGCGACATCCGGTGCAAATGCGCGGCACTGCCGTAATTCTTCACTTAACGGATTATCGACATCCTTCGTCCGCGACAGTTGCACATTGACTCCATGTTCACACAACACTTGCGCACACGCTTGCGCGCTAACTAAGTTCAAATCAGCCTCAACTAACCCCGATGCCACCGCCCCCGGATCACTGCCGCCATGACCTACGGCTAAAAAAACTTTTTTCATCATTTCCCACACCTTTCCGT
>JBOFQK010000229.1:0-6565 GCA_051660865.1 Culicoidibacterales bacterium
TGGAACATGATCTTGATTTGATTGCCCATGGTGAGGAAGAATCACTTGCATTCTTGCAACGATTCTATGCGCTCTTTGCCCCACTGGTTGAGAATGCTTATGAAAATATGGAAAAAGTTCCACCGCGGGAAACGGGTGAACCGTGTCCTGAATGTGGAAAGCCGTTAGTGTATCGCCGTGGACGTTTTGGTGAATTTGTGGCATGTAGTGGCTTCCCAGAATGTACCTATATCCAGAAAAAAGCACAAGAACCGCCAAAATCAACAGGAGTAACGTGCCCGAAATGCCAAGAAGGTGAAATTGTTGAACGGAAAACACGCCGTGGGAAACTGTTCTTCAGTTGTAGTCGCTACCCAGATTGTGATTTTGCGATGTGGGAACGACCAATTACGGTGCCATGTCCAGAATGTCAAGGGATGCTTGTTGAAAAAGGCAAAAAAATTGTGTGTAAAGACTGTGACTATTCACGTCCGAAAACAATGGAAGAGTTAGATCGAGTTGATCCAAGTGAAATCGCCTTTGAAGCTGAAAAACAAGTTGAAGTTGGCACGATTGAAGAGTTATTTGCGGAAGAGCAAGCAGTGAAAAGTGATGAACATATCGCAATTGATGCTGAAACTGGTGAAGTGATCACGGTTGAAGGTATTGCTGAAGTTGAAGCAAGCGCTGAAAGTGATGCGGCAACGACGGAAGCTTCAGCTGCTGAGCAGTCAGCAAAGTAAGCAGCATAAAAAAATAAACGCAAACGAGAACGATGTGGCAACACATCGTTCGTCTGTTCAAAAATCGAAATAAATGAGGAATAAAATTATGCAAAAAGTAACAGTAATTGGAGCCGGATTAGCTGGAAGTGAAGCAGCGTGGCAATTAGCTCAACGTGGGATTCACGTTGATTTATATGAAATGCGTCCGAAAAAAATGACACCAGCGCATCAAACGCAAAATTTTGCGGAACTCGTGTGTTCAAATTCGCTACGTGCCGACGGCTTAGCGAATGCCGTTGGGGTATTAAAAGAAGAAATGCGTCAACTTGATTCGTTGATTATGAAATGTGCTGATGCAACGCGCGTGCCGGCTGGTGGAGCATTAGCGGTTGACCGTGAAGGTTTTGCGCAAATGGTTACTGATGAAATTCGCAATCATCCCAACATTACGGTAATTGAAGATGAAGTGACAACAATTCCGCAAGGACCAACAATTATTGCTTCAGGACCGTTGACAAGTGATACGTTAGGTGCGGAAATTCAAAAATTTATCGGTGCTGATTATTTCTATTTCTATGATGCAGCCGCACCAATTATTGAAAAAGAGAGTATCGATTTTAATAAAGTGTATATTAAGTCACGTTATGACAAAGGTGAAGCGTCGTACATTAACTGTCCAATGGATGAAGCGGAATATACGGCCTTTTACGAAGCGCTAACGACGGCTGAAGTTGTTGAACTGAAAAGTTTTGAAAAAGAAGTCTTCTTTGAAGGATGTATGCCAATTGAAGTGATGGCGAAGCGTGGCTTCCAAACTGCTTTATATGGACCAATGAAGCCAGTTGGATTACGTAATCCGCATAAAAATGATGAGACTCCATTCGCTGTTGTGCAATTACGTCAAGATAATGCGGCAGCGAGTCTGTACAATATTGTTGGCTTCCAAACGCATTTAAAATGGCCAGAACAAAAACGGGTTATTCAAATGATTCCAGGGCTAGAAAATGCCAATATCGTGCGTTATGGCGTGATGCACCGTAATACTTTTATTAACTCACCGAAAATGTTATTACCAACGTACCAAACGAAAATGCGTGAAGATTTATTCTTTGCCGGACAAATGACTGGGGTTGAAGGTTACGTTGAAAGTGCCGCGAGCGGATTATTAGCGGGGATCAATCTTGCCCGGCTCGTGCGTGGTCTAGAACCACATGTCGCTTCGCCAAAAACGGTTATCGGATCGATGGCTCACTATATTACGCATGCGAGTACGGATGGCTTCCAACCGATGAATGCCAACTTTGGAATTTTACCGGAACTAGCTGAACGGACAAAGAAGAAAGAGCGAAAAGCAGCCTATGCAGCGCGAGCGTTAGAAGTATTAGCAAGTGAACACGACGAACTCAGCCGCTAATCAGCAGCGTTTGCAGCAATTTTTGCGGTATTTACAAGTTGAAAAACGCTATTCACCCCATACGCTTGTTGCCTATGAACGTGATATTACCCACTTTTTGAATTGGCTTAAGCGCGAACAACAAACACTTGAAAGTGTGAGTTATCAAGATTTTCGCCGCTACCTAGTTGAATTGTTTCAAAAACGCTATGCGAAAAAAACGTTTGTTCGCAAAATTTCAGCGTTGAAAAGTTTATACCGGTATTTATTGCGCGAACAGCTGATTACACAAAATCCAATTGAACATGTTGCCTTGCCCAAAAATGACCAACGGTTACCGCACTTCTTGTATGAAACCGAGATTGATACGTGGTTAGAACATAAAGTGAGTAGTGGAACACTGGATAGTCGCAATCATGCGTTATTTGAATTGTTGTATGCCAGTGGTTTACGGGTAAGTGAATTGTGTGAACTTGACGTTGCCGATTTAGACTTTGCGCAACAACGCGTCCATGTCCGCGATGGAAAGGGGAGCAAAGCGCGCTTTGTGCCAATGGGATCATTTGCGATTGAAGCGTTACAAACATATTTGCAAACGTCACGACCACTGTTGTTAAAGCACAAAACGACGGAACGCGTCTTTGTTAATCAACACGGTGAGCCGTTGAGTGAACGTGGTGTTCGTCATATTTTGAAAACCGTGGCACAAGCAGCGGGCGTCTCAACGAAAATTCATCCCCATATGCTCCGCCATTCCTTTGCGACCCATTTACTCAGCCACGGTGCTGATTTACGGAGTGTCCAAGAAATGCTTGGGCATGAAAATTTATCGAGTACGCAAATCTATACGCATGTGAATTTACAACAGTTACAAACGACTTATCAAACCGCGCATCCACGCGCACAACGGCCACGCGCAAAAAAATGGTTAAAAACAGATAAAGAGCTTGCAGAAACACCGCAAAAGTGATAGAATTTATCCGTTGTTTAAAAACAATCAAACTGACACGTCGCTGGATTCACTCGTCAGGTGCTAATTTATTAGTGGCAAGTGTTCGAAGGCACGGTAGCTCAAACAAAATCTAGGAGGATATTCACATGGCAGTAATTTCTATGAAACAATTACTTGAATCAGGTGTACATTTCGGACACCAAACACGTCGCTGGAACCCAAAAATGGCGAAGTATATCTATACTTCACGTAATGGAATCTATATCATCGACTTACAAAAAACATCTAAAAAAATCGACGAAGCTTACGAAGTAATTCGTAACATCGCAGCAGATGGTGGAAAAGTTTTATTCGTAGGTACGAAAAAACAAGCACAAGAAGCTGTTAAAGAAGAAGCTTTACGTGCTGATATGTTCTACGTTAACCACCGTTGGTTAGGGGGAACTTTAACAAACTTCACAACAATCCGTAAACGTATTGAGCGTTTATTCGATATCTACCGTATGGAAGAAAACGGAACGTTTGAAGTTTTACCTAAGAAAGAAGTTGTTGCATTACGCAAAGAAGTTGAAAAACTTGAAAAATTCTTAGGCGGAATTAAAACAATGAAAAAAATTCCACAAGCTTTATTCGTTATCGATCCACGCAAAGAGCGTATCGCTATCGCTGAAGCACGTATCTTAAACATTCCAGTAATCGGAATCGTTGATACAAACTGTGATCCAGACGATGTTGACTACATTATCCCAGCAAACGATGATGCAATCCGCGCTGTACGTTTAATCGTAGCTAAAATGGCTGATGCTATTATCGAAGGACGCGATGGTTTAGCTCCAAACGCTGAAGCTCGCAAACCACGTACTGAAGCTAAAACAGAAGTTGCAGCAACAGTTGAAGAAGTAGTAGTAACTGCTGAATAATTAAAGCAGAAACAGGCTCTCGGTTCTTCCAAGAGTCTGTTTTTTTGAAAAAAGAAATAACTAGTAAAAATTAATTGATAATTTTTGCTTGAAAGCGGTGGAAAAGCTTGCTTGCAAGGCTTTGAAACTGTATAATAAATATGAAAAAATGGTTTGACCTGAAAAGGAAGAATCGAGTGAAAACTTAGGAGGATCTACAAATGGCCGCTATTACAGCTCAATTAGTTAAAGAATTACGTGAAAAAACTGGTGCAGGAATGATGGACTGCAAAAAAGCCTTAACAGAAGTTGATGGAAACATCGAAGCTGCTGTTGATTACTTACGTGAAAACGGAATCGCAAAAGCTGCGAAAAAAGGTGATCGTATCGCTGCTGAAGGTTTAGCTGCAATCAAAATCGACGGAAACAAAGCCGTAATCGTTGAAGTTAACTCTGAAACTGACTTCGTTGCAAAAAACGATAAGTTCTTAGCGTTAGTTGATACAATTGCAACAACTTTATTAACAAGTGCACCTGAAAGTGTTGAAGCTGCATTAGCTTTAACTGTTGATGGAGAAACTTTAGAGTTCGTTATTAACCAAGCAATCGCAACAATCGGAGAAAAAATCACGTTACGTCGTTTCGCTATCGTTGAAAAAACTGATGCAGATGCATTCGGTGGATACTTACACATGGGTGGACGTATCGCTGCTTTAACAGTAGTAACTGGAACAACTGAAGACGAAATCGCGAAAGATGTTGCAATGCACGTTGCAGCATTAAACCCACAATTCGTTTCTGAAGAAGAAATCGATCCAGAAATCATTGAACGTGAGCGTAAAGTTTTAACTGAGCAAGCATTAAATGAAGGAAAACCAGCAAACATCGTTGAGAAAATGATTGAAGGACGTTTACGTAAATTCAAAAAAGATATCTCAGCTGTTGACCAAGCATTCGTTAAAAACCCAGACGTAACTGTTGGACAGTTCGTTGAGGCAAAAAATGCTAAATTCGCTTCATTCGTACGTTACGAAGTTGGAGAAGGAATTGAGAAAGCTGAAGTTGACTTCGCTGCTGAAGTAGCGCAACAAGTTGCTGCTAACTAATTATAATAATTTGATGGAAAGACACTTTGGTGTCTTTCTTTCAAAAAGCTTAGATTAAAATAAAATAAAATATCGTTGAGGTGAACGAAATGCAACCGAAATATAAACGTATTATCTTAAAGTTAAGTGGTGAAGCGTTAGCTGGTGAAGAAGGCTTCGGAATCAATCCAGCAGTCGTGAATGAAACTGCGAAACAAGTGAAAGAAATTTATGAACTCGGTGTGGAAATCGCGATTATTATCGGTGGTGGAAACATTTGGCGCGGAAAAGCAGCAAGTGAAATGGGTATGGAACGTGCAAGTGCGGACTATATGGGAATGTTAGCAACAGTGATGAACTCATTGGCAATGCAAGATGCACTTGAAAATATGGATGTACCAACACGTGTACAAACATCAATTCATATGAGCCAAGTCGCAGAGCCATACATCCGTCGTAAAGCTGTCCGTCATTTAGAAAAACGTCGTGTCGTTATTTTTGGTGGGGGAACAGGAAATCCTTACTTCTCAACTGATACCACAGCAGCATTACGTGCAGCTGAAATCGGTGCTGATGTTATTTTAATGGCGAAAAACAGTGTCGATGGGGTCTACAATGCCGATCCAAACAAAGATAAAACGGCTGTGAAATATGATCACCTAACGTATATGGATATGTTACAAAAAGAATTAGAAGTGATGGATTCAACAGCTTCATCTTTATGTAAAGACAACAACATTGATTTATTAGTCTTCAATATGAGTAAGCCAGGCAACATTACACGTGCCGTTTGCGGTGAAAACATTGGGACAGTAATTACAAAATAAGGAGGAATTTCAAATGCCAACAACAGTATTAGCACAAGCAGAAGAAAAAATGAACAAAGTATTACACCACTTAGAAGAAGAGTTAACAACAATTCGTACAGGTCGTGCCAATCCATCAGCATTAAGCAAAATTACAGTTGAGTACTATGGCGTACCAACACCATTAAACCAAGTAGCAAACGTAACTGTACCAGAAGCACGCATGTTATTAGTAACACCTTACGACCGTTCAATCGTCGGTGCAATTGATAAAGCTATCCAAGATGCAAACTTAGGATTCAACCCAACAAATGATGGATCAGTAATCCGTATTGCCATCCCAGCGTTAACAGAAGAGCGCCGTAAAGAAATGGTGAAAAAAGTGAAGTCAATGGCAGAAACAGCAAAAGTTGGTGTACGTAACGCACGTCGTGACGCAAATGATGCTCTTAAAAAATTAGACATCACAGAAGACGAAGTGAAATCATACCAAGATGACGTGCAAAAATTAACAGATACATATGTTAAAAAAGCAGACGAAATCGCAAAAGCAAAAGAAGCAGACGTAATGACAGTCTAAGTGTTTGAAGCCGTTTTTCACTCCAAAGTATTCAAGGTGAAAAAGCAATGGCGACGAAAATAAGAAACTGGCTGAATTCAGAGAAATGATTTCAGTCAGTTTTGTTTTTCAGCCAATTGCTAGGCTGAGACACGTTACAGTCTAAG
>JBOFQK010000230.1:0-2294 GCA_051660865.1 Culicoidibacterales bacterium
CGCAACTCATTGTCTGAAATGAACTTGCCACCATTTTGATAATTGTCTTCTTGGCGAGCAAGTGTCCAATTATAAACAAAACGAGCTGTTCCAACTGATTGCCACAATTTTTGCACTTGTTCAGCAGTTGGATACAGTCTAATTTTTTGAGCGAGGATCATCTTCGACCAACTCCTTCACGTCCATAATACAAATGAATGAGTTCGAATTCAATGATTTTTGCTGCTTTATAATAACTTAATACTGTTCGCTTCCCACTCCTTGATTTCACTCTAGGAAAAATCTATAAAAATCACTTGTATTTATTGACTTTTATAAGTTAAAGCTAGCTGTTTCTAGCCTCACTTTATCGTTTTTTTAACGTACCACATCAAGATTGCACTTGTCGCTAATACTCCCGTCGCTACCACCCGCAAATATTGCGGTTTCACTTCAACTACTTGTGGCTGCTTCGCGATTTCAAGTTCACTTGTTTCAAGCCAGAATTCAGCTTGTTCAGCTTTGTGTTCTGCTTGGATATTTTGCTCCTCTGGAATCTGGGCTTCGACTTTTAAAATTGGCGTTTCTCCTTGAGCCGGCCATGACGGATTTTCAGCCTTGCTTTTCGGTTCTTTTTCTATCGGCGGTTCAATCAAATGAACACTTGTTCCCTTATCTTTGTCAATGATAAATTCGATATAAAAATCATTCCCCGAAGCTTCTTGGAAAATCCGTTGGAATTTCTTTGAAACTTGGTATGTATAAACAATTTGGGTCGTTGTTTCATCTCTTTGAACTAATACCACCTTAAAAAATTGCATCAAATCAAAAATATATTGGCGCATCATCAGTTGCTGTTGTTCTTGTGATAACGTTGGCTTGACCGTCACCGTATAGGGATGTTGTAAACTTCCATCTTGGTTTGGTTGCTTCACCACCGTCAAGACCGGATTTCCTAACGTGAGATCAAAAGTTGGCGGAACAACCACTTCCGGCTTTGGTTCCTCCGGCACTTCCGGCTTTGGTTCCTCCGGTACTTCCGGACTTGGTTGTTCCGGTACTTCTGGCTTTGGTTCCTCCGGCACTTCCGGACTTGGTTCCTCTGGCACTTCCGGACTTGGTTCCTCTGGCACTTCCGGACTTGGTTCCTCCGGCACTTCTGGCTTTGGTTCCTCTGGTACTTCCGGACTTGGTTGTTCCGGGTTTTGCAAATATTGTTCGTAATTTTCAATAATCGTCATTAATTGTTCATATCCACTTTGCAATTTATCAACCCGAATTGTTAGCTGTTGCTTTTGATCAGCAATTGAAAAAGTATAATAATTAAACCGGTGATGCTCTGAATCACTCCCAATTAAATTTATGGCCCCTAATGCGTACAGTTGTGGAAAATAGGCCGTCAAAGTCTCAATTTGTTTTTGCTGTACAAGTGAGGCTTCAACTTCAACATACAAGTTTTTTTCAGTAATCCCTGATTGCATAACGGCGCGAATCCCTGGTCTAATCAAGGCTTGTGCAGCTTCCGATTGTTCATAAGCTTTCACAAACAGATTCCGGTGGAGACAACTTTGGGTCCCATCAGGAACACAGGCTGCGACTTCGACTTCCCCAGTTGCAACCGCTCGTAAGTAAGCGTGCTGATTATTGCCGGTTAATTCAATGATTCCGTTTTGATTAGCTGTCCATTCAAAATTAATAAATGCCGCATCATTTGGTAAAAATGCCATGAATTCCAATTCACTCCCGAGATAAACTTCGGTATTGTAATCTAGCCATTTAATCGTGACATCGTGCACGAGATTTTCGTTGGCATACACTGGTAAAACTCCCGAATTTTGCCACTCTTCTGCTTGTTTCATCTGATAAAAAGTTACTGTTGCTAAACCGATAGCACTTACGCGAATCATTTTTTGAATCCCCATACTAATTAACCTCTTTTTTGAATTGAATTAACTTTCAATGACTATGTTAACACGTATTTTAACGTCAAACAACTGTATACATTACTTTTAAACTTACCCTCTTATTTTTAATATTTTTCAACAAAAAAAGCAACTAATTTACATCATTAGTCGCTATTTCTGGCTATTTTACTCGTTAAAGTCCTTCTTCTGGTGGTGGTGGCGGTAACGGCACATCACTGTAATCTGGTGCTTGTTCAAACCACTGTGGCTCAAACTCAAACAGACTATGAGCATTGAAGCTTCCTTGTTCGAAAGCAACTGGCGGTGCAGGGTTTGGTGGAACAACTTCAGTCGACCAGACTGGTTCACTTGGTTGCGCCACAGTCGGTTGTGGTATCAGTGGCTGTGGTG
>JBOFQK010000231.1:0-1745 GCA_051660865.1 Culicoidibacterales bacterium
ACTTCAGTCGCTAGCCGCGCCCCAATTGCGTCAAATTCACAAGCACCAATTAAGTTTTGAACTGCTTGGCTCAATTTCACTTTTTCGCTCGTTTCTAATAACGTTACATGTTGGTTCAGCGCTGCAATTTCTTGGGCAAGTTGACTTTGTACAACTTGATTTTGCTTGACTTTGGCTTCAGCTTGCTCAATTTCCGCTTCTAGTTGCTTTTTCGACTTGATTTGTTGCTCAAGTTGCGTATATTCACAACGTAATTCACTCATTTTCGTCGTATTCAATTCATATTTGGTTTTTGCAACACTCTCAATTTGATTCAGCTCATTGATCCCAAAATTTTGTGCTTGCTGTAAAAGTGCTTGTTGTAATGTTGAGACTTTTGTCTTCAATTCTCCAGCTGCTTGGCTCGCACGTTGTGCTTTGAAATCAGCAGCTTCAGCCTTCTGTTTCGCAGCTTTCACGCTTGCTTCTGTCGGTGCATCGACTGCTAAAATTGCTTTTTGCGGATGATCCGTTGAACCACAAACAGGACACTTATCACCATCATGTAACTTTTGGGCCATAATCCCAGCTTGTTCATCTAAATACGCTTGTGCCAACGCATCAGCTTGTTGCTTCGTGGCTTTCGCGATTTGGCTACACTCTTCATAGTCATGCTGAGCCGTTGCTAGCTTCCGTTCATACTGGCTAATAATTGTCAGATCACTTTGCAACTGCTCAAGTGCTTGATTTTCTTGCTTCAGTGCTTGACCAGCAGTTGTAATTTCCGCTTGTTTGACATCAAGACCTTGTAATCCTTCAATTTGTGCTTTTGTTTCGGCTAACACATTTGTCAGTGCTTCACCTTCACTCATTAACACTGTTTGTTGTTGTTGTTTCGTAGCTAAATCGGCTTGCGTACGAGTTAACGTCTGCATAAACGTATTATAGTCAGTTTGCAGTGCGTGTAATTGTTTAATCACTGCTTGCAACTGTTGTGCTTGCGCTTGACCTGCAGCTAATTGTGTTGGACTCGCTTTCAAACCTGCAATTTCGGCTTCTGTTGTCGCTACTTGCTTGACGATTTCCTCATGTTGTTGTGTCAATTGTTGCTGTTGGCGTTCATTGGCAGCAATTTCTAAGGCTTTCGCTTTGATTGCTTGTTGTAACGTCGTTAGTTCCTGATAGTTTGGTAATTCATTTGTCAGTAACGTCATCGTTTCGACTAATTTTTCACGTTCAGGTTTTTTGGCTAATTCAGCCGTGAATTGGGCCTGTGCTTGTTGTTGCGTGAATTGTGCTTGCTCATATGCTGCTTTTGCTGTTTCTAACTGACGTTGCTTTTGTTGTAAACTTGTTAGCTGCTCAAGCTGTGCTTTAACAGTCGCAATCTGATTATCAACAGTAACGAGTTCTGTGGTCACAACTTGCTCAGCGTTTTGATCTTCAGCAATTAATGTTTTGATTAATGCTAAGACGTCACTCGTTGGCAACTCACCTTTTTTCGCCCGTTGCAATTCCAAAAATAACACATTATCGATATCAGCATCGGCACCATTAATGTATTGATCGACACTATTTTTTAAGCGAGTAAGTTCTTTATTTAACTCCGAAGCTTCTTTTTTGAGTTTATCTTGTAACTTTTGGTAATCAGCGGTATTGAAAATTTCTCGGAAAATCTTTTGCCGCTCCGTTGTCTCTGCTAACAATAATTTTTTGAACTCACCTTGGGCAATCATTGCAATTTGGGTAAACTGCGCACAATCAAT
>JBOFQK010000232.1:0-1167 GCA_051660865.1 Culicoidibacterales bacterium
CGTGGAATTATCGCTTCAGTGCGAATCATGGAAGGAACAATGCGTAAAGGTCAAAAGATCCGCATGATGCAAGCTGGAGCTGAGTATGAAATCGTTGAACTTGGGGTGACAACACCAACTGAGTTTAAAAAAGATGAATTAATCGCCGGTGAAGTAGGATATGTTGCATGTTCAATTAAGAACATTAAAGATGTGAACGTTGGTGATACAATTACTGATGCGAATAATCCGGCCGAAGCACCATTAGATGGATACCGTAAGTTAAACCCGATGGTCTTCTGTGGATTATATCCAATCGACACAGCACGTTATAACGATTTGCGTGATGCCTTAGAAAAATTACAACTGAGTGATTCAGCGTTACAATTCGAGCCGGAAACATCACAAGCGTTAGGGTTTGGATACCGTTGTGGATTCTTAGGATTACTCCACATGGAAATTATCCAAGAGCGTCTTGAGCGTGAATTCAACCTTGAATTAATCGCAACCGCACCAAGTGTAATTTATAACGTAACGATGACAAATGGTGATAAAATTATCGTCGATAACCCAGCGTCAATGCCAGATGCTCAGTTAATCGATAAAATCGAAGAGCCATATGTGCGTGCAACAATCATGACACCAACTGACTATGTTGGACCAATCATGGAATTATGCCAACGTAAACGTGGTGAGTACGTGGGAATGGATTACATTGATGAAACGCGTGTGCGAATCGTTTATGAAATGCCATTAGCGGAAATCGTCTATGATTTCTTCGATCGTCTAAAATCAGGAACAAAAGGATATGCTTCATTTGACTACGAAATGATTGGTTACAAACAATCACGCCTTGTGAAAATGGAAATCTTATTGAACTCTGAACGTTTAGATGCATTAGCAGTTATCGTTCACCGCGACTTTGCTCATGAACGTGGAAAAACAATTACGGAAACATTGAAAGAAGTAATCCCACGTCACCAGTTCGAAGTGCCAATTCAAGCAGCAATCGGTGGGAAAATTATCGCTCGTTCATCAATTAAAGCGTTACGTAAAAACGTTTTAGCGAAATGTTACGGAGGAGATATCTCACGTAAACGTAAGTTACTTGAAAAACAAAAAGCCGGTAAAAAACGGATGAAGTCAGTTGGAAACGTCGATGTCCCACAAGAAGCATTCATGGCCGTC
>JBOFQK010000233.1:0-5528 GCA_051660865.1 Culicoidibacterales bacterium
GTCGCTTCACCAAACTGGCATGCTACTCTCCTTCTCATCGAAGAATTATTTAATTTTATATTCTGATTCTAGCAAAGAATTATTTTGTCGTCAAGCGTTTTTGTTTGTTTTTCAAAATTTTCGTCCAACTAAAAACAATCAGCAACAATAAGACCAGTGTCACGACAATCGTTCCACCGCTTGGTAAATTTAAATAATATGAACTTACCAGTCCAACAATTACACCAATTTCACCGCTAATAACTGCGCAAAAAATCGTCTGCTTAAAACTTTTGGCTAATCGAATCGCAATTGCAACCGGTAACGTCATTAAAGCTGAAATAAGTAACACTCCAACAATTTTCATCGAAACTGCAACAATTAAACCAATAAAGACAAAAAATGTTCCATTGACTAAATTAATTCTAAGATTACGCACCCGAATAAAATCTTCATCGAAGACAATTGCAAATAGTTTTCGATATTGGAACCGGACAAAAACAAGTGTCGCTACTGTTAATACCGCAATAATGACTAAATCTTGCCGTGAAATCGTATTAATGCTTCCAAATAAATAACTTGTTAAATCAAGTTTTACACCTTTGGATAAAGCGATAAAAATCACACTTAAACCTAAGCTTAAAGACATTAATATCGCAATCCCAATTTCTTGGACATTATGAAATTGACGGGTTAATTGCCACAAGATAATCGCCCCAATCACACTAAAAACAATTCCTAGCAACATCGGATTAAAATCACTCGGTAAAATCCCTAAACTAATCAAAAACGTCGCAATTGCCACGCCTGATAATGAGACGTGACTTAACGCATCCGGAATGAGTGCCAATCGCTTTGAAACAATAAAGACACCAAGTAACGGTGCAATTAAACCAATTAAAATCCCTGAAATATAGGCATTTTGTAAAAATTCATACTGCAATAAATTTTGAATCATTCGCTATCACCACACTCACAATAATTTGCATGATAACGTCGATATTCATCAAAATTCCCGTTAAATGCAATCCCTTGATTAATTGCAATAACTTTTGTAATTTCGGTATTCATCAAATGCACATCATGACTCACAAGTACAATCGTCATTCCTTCGCGGTGTAATTGCATCATTAACTCATAAAATTCTTTTACTCGTGCTTGATCAATTCCGACAGTTGGTTCATCAAGTACAAGTAACTTCGGTTTCATCACTAACGCACGGGCAATAAATACTCGTTGTTGTTGTCCACCTGACAATTCACTTAAGCGTTTTTTTTCAAAACCATTTAAGCCAACTTTCGTTAACGCTTGGCTAATCTCTTCCGCGTTCCCTCGTAAATTATCACAACCAGTTGCAATTACTTCTTGGACACTAACCGGAATGGCATTATTGTAGCGTAAACTATGTTGGGCAACATAGCCAATTTTCTCCACTTGCAAAAATTCTGATAGCGATAATCCACCGTATTCAATTTTACCTTGGTAATTCATATTCATTCCCAATAAACATTTAAGTAATGTCGATTTACCAGAGCCATTTGGTCCAATCACTGCCGCAAAGTCACCTTCGTCAATTGTAAAGCTAATATCGCTCAAAATCACTTGGTTGTCGATTTGATATGTTACGTTTTTGACACTAATCATACTGCCACCTCTCTTTTCTGTGTTATTTGCTTTTATTATAGCATGTGCGCGCTTAAAAGTTTGCTGAAATAATAATGTACTAATCCTGAGTCACTACTTGCGACTGGTGGGCGGAAGTTCCCTTGTTTCATCGCTGCATGACTCACTGCTACAGCATACTGATGCGGTGGGCGACTCGCCTCATCACTTAACCGAATTGCTGTGCTAATGACACGTCCAACATATAACATCCCATTTGGCCCCTTTATGCACGTTGGGGTTGCAATCACACTTCCCCAATCAATTCCTAAACCGAATGTAATTGGCGCAAGACCGGCATCTTTTAACTGGACTTGTAATTGGGTTTGCTCTTGCAAAATTAGTTCCAAACAAGTAATAATTTCGCTAAATTGTTGATCAGACTTACATTCACACACACCAATCACTGCATCTCCTTGGAGCGAAATTTGCTCAAGACTTGGTAGTGATTGCACCCGTTTCATGATAAAGCTCACAAAAAATTGTAACGTTTTGGCAAGTTTATCCGGATCAGCCTGCAGTAATTGACTATAACCTCTTAAATCAAAACAAAAGGCAAGAATTTTTTTTTCCATTTTTTTCAACTCCTTGTTAATTACTCGCTTCAGTTTCATCGGCATAAATTGCTAAAACTTCACCAATCAGTTGATACTTCCCTTTTTGTTGGTATTGGTAAACAAACCAAGCAACGATGATGCTCCCAGTTGTTCCACTTGTCAGATCAATCATTGTATCCCATAAACTATTCCCTTGTGACTGTAGGCCAAAGCATGTATCACCTAAAAATTCAAAAATCTCCCAGACACCAGCCATTGCAATTCCAAAAAATGCGACAAACAACGCAAAAAACCAAGGTGATAATTGACGTAACAATGTTTTTGGTACTAACAATGACAAAATCGCCACTCCAGCCAAACCTAACATGCCACCTGAAACGGCATGTAAAAATGTGTCCCACCACGGAAAAAATTGATAAATATTAATTAACTTGCCGATAAATAAAGCAAGGAAAATAAATATTTGTGCCGTTAAATGGACGCTTGGTGCTAATGGAATTTTCAAAACTTTAAAAAAGCCAATTGTAATAATTGATGTTATTAGTAATAAGACACTATCAAATATTCGGATCTGATTCCCCGTTAAGCAACCAGAAATCAGAAAGCCACCAGTCATCACAAGCATGATTCCGGTAAACAACCAATCATATGTTATTTTTTTCATCTTTTGCTCCTATTCTGCAGCAAGTAATTGTTCCCACGTCTCCATCGCCGTAAACAATTCCTCTTGCTGAGCGTCAATTTCACTTTGTAAACTCGTGGCACGCTCGTAGTCTTGATATACTTCTGGCGTCAACATTTGCGCTTGCTTCAATTCGATTTCAGTTTCAAGTTGTGCGATTGTCTGTTCAATCGCTTCAATTTGTCGTTGTAACTGTTGTTGTTCACGACGTTTATTTTTTAATTGTGCATACGATAATTGATTTTCAGTTGGTTCAACAGTTTCAATCGTTTGCTCAAGTTGATTTTCAGCCTGTTTTTCAAGATAATATTCATAATTCCCGTGATACATCAAAGCTTCATCACTACTTAAAGCTAATACTTTCGTGGCAAGTTCGTTCATAAAATAGCGATCATGGGATACAAATAAAACAGTCCCATCATACCCTTTTAAAGCAGATTCTAAAACGGCTTTGCTTTCTAAGTCCAAATGATTGGTTGGCTCATCCATCAAAAGGACATTTGGTGCTTGTAAGAAGATTTTTGCTAATTTTACTTTCGCTTTTTCTCCACCGCTTAATTCAGAAATAGTTTTTTTAACATCATCACCTGTAAATAAAACATTCCCTAATGCCGTTCGGACAACTGCTTGTGGTAACAACGGAAATTCATCCCACACTTCATCAAGAATTGTTTTTTTCGGATTTAACGATTCGTCTTCTTGATCAAAATAGCCATATTCTAGATGATATCCTTCTTTCACCGTCCCGGCTAATAGTGGCAGTTGCTTTAGTAATGTTTTTAGTAGTGTTGTTTTCCCAATCCCGTTTGGTCCAACAATCGCAATCCGATCACCACGATAAAAATGACACGTAATATTTTTTGCTAATGGTTTATCTGGATAACCAATTGCAAGACCATCAAGGGCTAAAACATCTTTTCCGGTTTGTTTTTTGGCTTGCAAACGGAAATGTGCACTTTTTTCAGCTTGTTGTGGTGCTTCAATCAAATCCATCCGCGCGATTGATTTTTGTTTATTTTTTGCTGCTGAACTCGATGTTGCCCGGGCAATATTACGATCAACAAAATCTTGTAATCGAGCAATCTCTTTTTGCTGTGCTTCATACTGTTTTAATTGTCGTTCATAATCACCTGATTTTTGTTCAACATACTTTGAGTAATTTCCGTGATACTTGCGCATTTTTGTCCGTGAAAGTTCAAAGACTTGCGTTACAATACGATCTAAAAAATAGCGATCATGAGAGACAAGTAGTAATGCTCCTGGATAATTTTGCAAATACGTTTCTAACCAAGTCACAGTTTCGATATCTAAGTGGTTCGTCGGTTCATCCAAAATCAACAAATCTGGTTTCGTTAACAATAGTCGGACAAAGGCAACGCGAGTTTTTTGTCCCCCACTTAAACTCGTAATCGCTTTGTGATGCCAACTTTCATCAAATCCAAAACCATGTAACACAGTTCGTGCTTCTTTTTCGTATTGATATCCTCCGCGATCGGCAAACTCTTGTTGGAGTTGATCATACTGATGCATGACTTTTTCAAGTTGCTCACCAGTTACTTCTCCCATCTTGACGCTTAAATTTGTTAGCTGTTGCTCCATTTGTTTTAAATCTGTGAACACTAACATCAATTCATCCCAAATTGTCCGCGTACTATCTAAACCAGTATGTTGGTCTAAATAACCAATTTTAATTTGTTTCGGAATCATTACAGAACCAGCATCAGTCGTAATTTTACCTAAAACCATTTTTAATAATGTTGACTTCCCAGCACCATTACGGCCAACTAAGGCGATACGTTCACCTGTTTGAACTTCAAAACTAATATTTTCTAATAATGTTTCACCAACAAAACTTTTTGTTAGTCCATTTACTTGTAAAATAATCATTATTTTCTCCTCTTATTATTCATAACTTTTTCCCAAAGCCAATAAATTATTTTCACTATAATTGCTCCGAATAAAACACCTAACAAATTCATTAATACATCATCACTTGTCACAATGCGATAACGATATCCTAAAACGATATTCAAAATTAATTGACTACATTCAATAGTCATCGAAAATAACAAACCAATTCCAAGTAATTTTCGCCATCGAAATCGTCGTTGTTCGTGTTGCCATTTCATCACGAGCAGTATTCCTAGTGGAATCGTCATAACTACATTTAACCCCATAGAAACATCCCAATAGTGCCAAAAAACTTGATCTGCAATTGATGAAAAGGGCACTAAGTTTTTAAATAAAAACGGATGCAAGCCAAATATTGCCGTCACGCTCTCGGTTGCTCGTTGATTGAGGGCGATATAGATTGGATTGCTAAATAGTGTAAAGTAAGCAATTTGAATGTAGTACGCTAAAAATAAGCCTTGAATCAATTGTTTTTTTGTTCGCTTCCTAATTAAGCTACCAATTACGATGAGGAGGCTACTTAAAAAAAACAAGCTATATGCCAGTTCTATCGTCAAATATTGTCCTTCAAGATTCATTTTCGCCACCTCCTGTGCTTATTATACTGAAAAAATACCGCTGAGCCTATGTAATCACCTGTTTTTAATTAATTATTGTTTAGATACTCAAAAAAGCCTTCAATAACGAAGGCTTTTTACGACTTATTTATATAAGTGGCGGTGGACTAATAGCTCATT
>JBOFQK010000234.1:0-2152 GCA_051660865.1 Culicoidibacterales bacterium
CGCTCATTCAAGCCGTCAACCCAACATTTGGTCAAACCTATCTTGTTGAAGGGGCATCAGCGCAAAATGTTGCTACACTTGATGCACAAACGTACCAAGAAACAATCAAAGCCTTTATCATTGAAAGTTTTGATAAATAACTAAAAAAGCCAGTCGTTCTTCCTAAGCGACTGGCTTTTACTTATTCAAAAACAAGATATTCATGTAAGATATATTCCGCAAGCATTGCTTTGGTGATTGGTTCATTAGGAAGGTTTTGACGCGCAATGTCGAGCTCACGATTTTCAATTTGAACCCGGACAACCGGACCACTTTCATAAAATGACACGATTTTTTGTTCAATGACTGTAAAGATTACTTTTTTCATCTTGCTGCCTCCTTTTCAATTTTTCTAAGTATATCAAATTGATTTTTTTTTGCAAATGAAATACTGCTTAATGAAAACAGCGAACTAATAAAAAAACCACCGTTTCGCACGGTGGTTCACTTAACATTTATGTTTTTGCCACACTTGTCTCCCTAATCGGATGATTCGGTAGGCGAATAGGCTTGCTACTACGACAAAACTTACACCGATACTAAGCCATTTCAGTTGACTAAACCATGGTGCAAGTTGATCAAGGATTGCCGTTGGCTGTGGATAACGCCAAAAAATATAGGTAATACTAAAATTTTCCGCCAAATCAAAGATTAAGGCCAGCGTTGGTAACCAGAGTAGTAGCAGAAAACCACGACTTAATCGCGGTTCAACGCGCAAGAGAATCGCAAGATTAATACTTAAAAAGCTCCAGTAGACAAGTGGCCAAATGATGTCAAACGTATAGCGAATCACGGTGTAGTAAAACCGGCCCTGACTGCCATAAATTTCCGCAACTTCATACAAATACGCTGTCGTGTAGCGTCCGACTGTATCGAGTGCTTGTTCACTGCCGATTAATTGGGCTGAAAGTTGTGACATCGCTGGCAACACGAAAATGACAAAGCCTGCCATCACGACGTTGATCATGATTACAGCTCGCCAATTCAACCATTTCCAATTGTTCATCTAACGCACCTCATTTCCATTACTTAGCACCACTTGGAGTTGCTCAAATAATTTTTTGGTTTGCTTGTTTTTTGGTAAACAATGACTAATGAGTGGTGGCTTTTGTCCTTGGTGATACAAAGTGACAAATAAGTGCGTTCGCGTCATAACCCATTGCGCACGGATGTGACTAATCCGAATTGGTAGTTGGGATGCAAATTGAATTTGCCGGTGTTGCCAGATAACTGTGGGTGTAAATTGGGGCGGGGCAACTTGCCAAAGTTGTTTAAATACACCGTAACTTTCCGGAGTTAATCGTTGTTCACAACTCCATACTTCCACTGCGTCATTTTGCTCTGCTTTCACAGGTTTGACGCTTGCTACTTTCGGTGCCAAGCTTTTAACTAATTGCCAATTCGGGGTTTGATGGCGAAAACTCCAAAAAACGTTAGCCAAATCACGCGCATCACTTAATGCTTGATGCTGAATCGTATCACCTAAGTCAAATAACCGTTTCGCATTGACTAAGCTGAGTTGTTGTTTTTTGATCCCAATTTTCAAAAACAATTGGGGAATCACTTGCGGTTGTAAATCTTGAATGTGTTCAACAAAGTGCCCGAATCGCCCCTCATAATTATTGACACTAATTGTTTGGCGTAACGCAATTTGATCAAAATCCCCCCAACTCCACCATTGAATTTGATGTCCATATTCATCTTCAAACCGTTGTAAAAACGCTTCAAATTCACTCACAAATTCGCTAAAGCTTGGCGCGGTATCAATTTGTTCTTGCGTTAACTTCGTTAGCTCACGAATGCGCCGCGTCAACTTTTGATTACTTTTCTTTGTTGGTCGAACGAAAGTTTCATAATGGCAAAGTTCTTCACCAGCATGATTCCGAATCGTACAGCCTAGGTTAATCAACTCAACCGACTGTAATCGTGGGGCATAGCCACTCGTAAATTCACAGTCGATAAAACCGTAATACTGCATACTTTCTTCCACACTCCTTTTTTCTCACCTTCAACTATACCACTTTTAAATTCTGGCGACAATCTTCTCCGAATATCTCAACTACTATCCTAATTAAATTAATTTGTTTTACGAACATTTTTTTGATATCATTAA
>JBOFQK010000235.1:0-1537 GCA_051660865.1 Culicoidibacterales bacterium
TTTGCGCCTGCTGAATTTGATTATGTTGTTGTTGATGAATTTCATCATGCTTCAGCACCGTCGTATCAAAAAATTATCGATTATTTCCAACCAAAATTTTTACTTGGCTTAACCGCAACACCGGAACGACTTGATAACCGCGATGTTTTCGCTTTATGTGATTACAATGTTGTCTATGAAATTCGACTTGCTGAAGCGATTGGTCGAAATTGGCTTGCGCCGTTTGATTATTATGGGATTTACGATCCAACTGATTACAGTGCTGTTGCTCGTAGTGCGAAACAGTATAATGTTTCATCACTGGAAGCTGCCTTTCGTCAATCAAAGCGTGCCGAATTAATTTTCCAACATTACAAGCAGTATCATGGTCGGACGACTTTAGGCTTCTGCGTCAGTCGCGTTCATGCTTTAGAAATGGCGGAATATTTTAACCAACAAGGGATTCGCGCCTTCGCCACTTACAGCGGTGAAGAAAATAGTCCGTATTTTTTACCACGTGAACAAGCGATTGCTCAATTAAATGACCAATCTGTTGATGTTATTTTCAGTGTCAATATGTTCAATGAAGGAATTGATGTTCCACATATCGAATTACTCCTGTTTTTACGACCAACTGAATCAGTGACGATTTTCTTACAACAACTTGGACGTGGGTTACGAAAAAGTCCAAATAAACAGAAAGTCATTGTTTTAGACTTTATTGGAAATTATCGTGACGTTGAATTTTTACCACAAGTTTTAGGTGGGAATTTCCAACCAAACACACTGAATATCGAAACGAGTATTCGTGATCCTAAAATTCCCGAAGGCTGTACGGCTCACTTTGATTTACAAGTTGTTGATTTAATGACCGAGATGGCCAAAGCGAAACGAACACGTGAACAACAACGTGAACTTGCTTTAGAAACGGTTTATTTACAGTGGCAAGATTTGATGAGTGAATCAAAATTCCAACATCCTAGTCGAGTTGAGACCTATCGCTACTTAGATGATGCGATGATGGCTGAGTTTTTGAAAATGAAAACTGGACCATTGCGCAATCATTTACGTTACTTTGCCGACAAGCAAGAACTCAACGCAGCGGAAATCGCCCTCTTAGACACACCTGCTGAAGCTTTTTTAGCACTTATGGAAACGACAGTTATGACTCAATTGTACAAACTACCACTCTTACAAGCATTTATTGATGGTGAAACAATTAAAACGACGATTACTCGGACCGAGATCATTGCTTCATTCCATAAATTTTATTCGGTACCAAGTCATTTAATTGATTTAACGCGGCATAAAAAGGCAAAAGCTTTCTGCGACTGGCAAGAAGCTGACTATGTTCGGACCGCAAAAAATCCGATTGGTGCCTTCTTAAATTCTGCAGCTGGTTTTTTCAGTGGTGATATCGATGAATTTAAATTGTTAATTGACCCTGAGTACTTAACACCAATGTTTGTTGCACATTTGAATGACATCATTGCATTCCGCCGTGAACATTTCTTAAAATCACGCCTAGAAAAATATCGTGAACAATTATAAAGTAAAA
>JBOFQK010000236.1:0-7301 GCA_051660865.1 Culicoidibacterales bacterium
TATGCATTGTGTTGTTCGACTTTTTTAAGTGATTTTGATACAGTCACGATTCGAATGGCAAAAAACCAGAATTTCTCATTGAATCCAACCAAAATTTCGGGGGCGTGCGGTCGATTACTGTGCTGTTTAAAATATGAAAATGATCTTTACGAAGAGATGTTGAAAAAACTGCCAGATGTTGGAAGCATCGTCCAAACACCTGAAGGCGATGGCCGTGTTGTTGGCTTAAATATTTTAAATGAACTCGTTCAAGTTGATATTTTCCAACGCCGCAACGAAGTACAACGCGTGCAAACATTCAGTTTTGAGGAACTGACAATTGTAAAGCCAGTACGTCGTTCAAAAAAAGATGATCGCGAATTGACGCGGGAATTAAAATCAATTTTAGACTAGAGGGATAAAAAATGGAATTAGCACAAAAGTTACGGACAGAGGGCTTATTACACGAAAATGAAGTGTTAAATGAATTACTTGGGTTTGAAGATATGTATATTATTCAACGAACAGATATGTTGAATTTTTCACTTGATTCGGTACTCTTAGCAAACTTTGTCAGTTTAGTTAAAGGTGTGGAAACAATTGTTGATTTTGGGACGGGAAATGCCCCAATTCCATTGTTGTTAACACAACGCACACAAGCACAAATTACCGGGATTGAAATTCAGGCAGAAGTGGCAGATATGGCACAACGGACCGTAAGTGTTAACGGACTTGAAGACCAAATTCGGATTATTCATGATGATTTAAATCGGATGCCAGTTCATTTTGCAAGTGGTGAAGTTGATGTCGTCGTTTCCAATCCACCATTTTTTAAGTATGAACCAACAAGTAATATTAATAAAAACGATTATTTAACAATCGCACGCCATGAAGTGCTAGCAACTTTGGATGATATTGTGAAGAATGCGGCGTATTTATTGAATAATAATGGCTACTTTGCGATGGTTCATCGTCCAGATCGGTTAATTGATATTATTGATACGTTCAAAAAATACAAACTTGAACCAAAACGCATGCAATTAATTTATCCAAAAGACGGACGGGAAGCACATATGCTTTTAATTGAAGGTCGCAAAAATGGTCGCCCAGGCTTACGCATCTTACCGCCATTTATCGTGCATGAGGCAGATGGAAGTTATCGTCCTGAAGTGTTAGCATACTTCAATCGACTTGAACCAGAAAATAACTAGGCAAAAGTCAACAAAAATGATATATTAAGTAATAAATTCAACGGTTAACCCGTTAAGGAGAATGACTTATGGATATTTACGGACCTGATGGTCAACCGATCAACACACAAACGGTTGTCAAAAATTTGAAAAAACTCTCAATTGCTTCAATTATTATTTTCTTAGTAATTGCGGCGTTCTTTGTCCTATTTATTTTGATGCCACCACTTGATCCAAGTTTTGGTTTTACATTATGGATTGGAATTTTCTTATTAATTGGACTTGTCTGGCGCTTTGGAAAATCGATGAAGCTCAAGTTTGCAGTTTTATTGCTTTTAGCTTTACCGGTTACGGGTCAAATTTATGCATCACCAATTTTTCAAGCAAGTGCTTACCGCAATTTAATTGGTGAAGTTCAAGAAAAAGACTATGCTGAAAATGTCGCAGATGTTGCAGTGACAAAATTACCAGTTGTTGACCAAGCGTTAGCTGAAAAACTAGGTGATAAAGTATTAGGAAACGATTTAGGGCTTGGAAGTCAGTTTACAATTGGTGAATATTACTTAATTGATTATGCTGGTGAATTAGCGTGGGTAGCACCACTTGAACCGATTGATTTCTTTAAATGGTTACAAAATATGGAAGGTTCGCCAGGATACATTTTAGTATCAGCAACGGATCAAAATAACGTGAAGCTCGTTCAAACATTAGATAATGGGGAGCCAGTTAAAATTAAATACTCAAAAGGTGCATTCTTGTTAAATAAACTTGATCGTCATGTGTATTTAAATGGCTTTATGCGATATGGCTTAACTGATTATTCGTTTGAAATTGATGATGAAGGTCATCCATACTGGGTAATTAGTGAATACCGGAAAGAAATTGGCTATTTCGGAGGAGATAACGTCAGCCGTGTTGTTATTGTTGATGCCCAAACGGGAGAAACAACGGCCTATACACCAGAAGAAGCACCTGAGTGGGCCAATCGTGTATATCCACGTCAAATGATGTACACACAAATCAATGACTGGGGACTTTACAAAAATGGCTTCATCAATACGTTATTTGGTCGTCGTGAAATGTTACAAGTAACTGAAGGTGGTTCATACATGTTTATTGATGGTGAAAATTACTTCTATACTGGTTTAACATCAGCAGGACGTGATGAGTCAACAGTTGGATTTATGCTTGTGAATACACGCACGAAAGAATCGACATTCTATAAAGTTTCTGGAGCTACTGAAACGACTGCAATGCGTTCAGCAGAGGGAATTGTTCAAGATTTAGGTTATCGTTCAACGTTCCCAATTTTAGTGAATGTTCAAGGGAAACCGACGTACTTCATGACGTTAAAAGATAACGAAGGATTAGTGAAACGCTATGCTTATGTAAGTGTTGAAAACTATAATAACGTTGGTGTTGGTGCGACAATCAATGAAGCCCAAAAAGATTATGTTCGTCAATTAACGCAAGATAATCAAATTACGACACCAACAGAAGGTTTAACAAGTTTAACAGCTGTTGTTGAGCGGATTGAAACAATCATTATTGACGGTGAAAGTTTAACGTATTTAAAAGTAGCGGATAATAAAACGCTCTTTATCGTCAGTCCTGAAACGAGTGCTTATGCACCAGTGACGAAAATTGGTGATACAGTTGAATTGAAATATGTTCCAACTGAAGCCACAGAAATAATGGTAAATGAATTTACAAATGTAAGTTGGTAACCCGTAAATCACGTTCGCATGTTCATGCGAGCGTGATTTTTTTGTTTTCCCGTGGAAAACTGTTAGCGGTAACCTGTTGAAAACGCTTGTCAAAAGCTGATAATTTTGGCAAACTTAAGACGAAAAGAAAAGGGAGGTCATGAAAATGGCAGAAGTGAAAGCAGTAATTTTTGATTTAGATGGGGTGATTACTGATACGGCGGAATATCATTATTTAGCATGGAAGCGCCTTGGGGAAAGTATTGGGATTGAATTTAACCGTGAATTTAACGAAACACTAAAAGGTATTAGTCGGATGGATAGCCTTGAGCGAATTTTAGCGCTTGGGGGTCAAGAAACAAAGTATTCACTTGCAGAAAAGCAAGCACTTGCAGCCAAAAAAAATACTGATTATGTGTCGTTACTTGTCGATATGAGTCCAAATGACATTTATCCAGGTATTAAGCAATTACTTGAGCAGTTACGAGCGCAAAAAATCCGAATAGCATTAGCCTCAGCGAGTAAAAATGCACCGATGATTTTAGAGGCTCTTGCTTTAACTTCATATTTTGAGTATATTGTGAATCCAGATGATTTAGCAGCTGGAAAACCGGATCCAGAGATTTTCTTGCGAGCAGCCCAAGCACTTGGAGTTGAACCTGAAAATTGTATCGGTGTTGAAGATGCTGAAGCTGGAATTGAAGCTATTAAGGCCGCGAAGATGTTCGCTATTGGTGTTGGCACACCGGAAGTGATGATAGCAGCCGGAGCAGATTATGTTGTTGAACAGACAATTGAATTGGATTTAGCTAAAATTTCAGCTGTTTTTTCAGCAAAATAAGAAAAAAAAGCGATTTTAACAAAAAAAAAACAAATATAGTAACGAAACGCGTTAGATTTGTGCTAAAATTAGATTGTGATTTCAAAGAATCTCATCACGAGGTCAACAGAAGAGAATTTGTACCTTTGCTTTTCTGTATTCTCATATAGCAAAAAACTACCGTACCTGTAGAAGCGGCTGTCCTTGGATAGTCGTTTTTATATTTGGTAAAAAAAATGCTCAGGCACATATGTGCCTGAGCATTCATTTTTTTAGTTTGTTGATAACAATGCATCACCAGGGTGCCAACCACAAGGAACAACTTTTCCTTCTGAAACCGCTTGGAATGCTTCTAATGTTCGTAACACTTCATCAACGTTACGACCAACATCATTACTATTGATTGTTGAGTGAACTAATACTCCGTTTGGATCAATAATGAATAATCCACGTAAAGCAATTCCTTCTTCGGGAATTAAGACACCGTAAGCTTCAGAAACTTCGTGATTCGTATCAGCTGCCATTGGGTGGTTAATTGTTCCCAATGACGGATGGTTACGCCATGCAGCATGTGAGAATGTTGAATCAGTCGAAACGGCAATTACTGCTGTATTTAATTCTTCGAATTTAGCTTGTTGCGCACTTAAGGCTTTGATTTCTGTTGGACAAACAAATGTAAAGTCTAATGGATAGAAATATAAAACAGTCCATTTTCCAGCTGCTGTATTTTCAGCAAGTGACACTGTTCCAGTTGATCCATCAGCTAAAATTGCTGCCATTTCAAATGCTGGTGCAACGCGTCCAACACGCGCTTCTTGATAATAAATGATTTCTTCTTCGTGGTTTCCACAGTTTGAGTTGCACATAGGTATAATCCTCCAGTATAGTTAAATAATATCTAACTTAAGTATAGAGAATGCAATTTTGAAAGTAAAGTAGAATGCACCTGACGATACTGAGTTTTCAAAAGACAGTGAACCAAAGCAATGATAAAATCAAAAAGCTATGCTATAATAAGACAAGAAAAAATTGAGAAAGGTGGGGTTGAACATGCAACGACAAAAAAGTTTTATTGACCAACAACCAACGCTTTATTTAGTACCAACACCGATTGGAAATTTAGATGATATGACATTTCGTGCAGTGAAAATTTTACAAACCGTTGATTTTATCGCGGCAGAAGATACACGGGTAACGAAAAAACTTTGTAACCACTTTGATATTACGACACCACTTGTGAGCTTACATGAGCACAATGAATGGCAAAAGCGGGAGTGGATTGTGGAACAATTACATTTAGGTAAACATATTGCGCTTGTTTCTGATGCTGGGATGCCGTGTATTTCTGATCCAGGTGTACAACTTGTTGAAGCTGTACTAGCACATAATTTACCAGTGGTCCCATTGCCAGGGGCAAATGCCGCCTTAACGGCACTAATTGCTTCAGGATTAACACCACAACCGTTTTATTTCTATGGTTTCCTTGCTCATAAGAAGAGTGAAAAGAAAAAACAAATCGCACAATTAGCTGATTTAACCGATACAATTGTTTTTTATGAGTCACCACATCGAATTAAAGAGACACTCCAATTTATGCTTGAAGGCTTTGGTGATCGCCGAGTTGTTCTTGCCCGCGAATTAACGAAGAAGTTTGAAGAATTTTTACGCGGTTCAATCAGTGAAGTCCTTGAAGTATGTGAGGGACTGAAAGGTGAGATGGTAGTAATCGTTGAAGCCGGTGAAGGTCGCGAAGCTGATACGTGGTGGGAAACAGTGAATGTAGCTCAGCATGTTGAACACTATATCGAACAAGGGATGATGACTAAAGAAGCGATTAAGCAAGCCGCAGTCGATCGTCAAGTACCGAAGAAAATTATTTATTCAGAATATCATGGACTCTAGTTTGCAACCAAGTAACGACATAAACGTTACTTGGTTTTTTTGCGGTTCATGGCGTGTAATTTTAAGGGCAAATTAGGTAAATAAATTACTTAAACATGGTATAATTGATAAAATCTTCAAAAAGAAAGAGGTCAAAAAATTATGAATCAAGTTTTAGATACAATTGCCGCACGCCACTCTGTACGTGATTATTTATCAACACCGGTTGAACAAGAAAAGTTACAAGCGATTATTGAAGCGTATCGCTTAGCGCCAAATAGTATTAATGGTCAACAGACAACGTTGATGGTGATTCAAGATCCAGAACGGAAAGCGAAAATGATGCAATGGGCTTGGGGGCAACCATATATCGGACAGGCTCCAGTTTTCTTTGTCATGTGTTTAGACTATCACCGAATTGCTGTTGCAGGTGAAGCACAAGGGATTAATGTCCAACCAGATAATTTAGATGCCCTTGTAACCGGAACTTTCGACGGGGGATTAGCATTACAAAATATGATGATTGCCGCGCAAAGTTTAGGTTTATCAACGGTAACAATTGGAGCAATTCGCGGAAACATTGACGAAATTCGTGAAGAATTACACTTACCAAAACATGTTTTACCATTAGTTGGACTTGTAGTAGGGTATGCGAACCCAGAAACGACAACAACACCAAAACCACGATTACCAGAATCAGCGACAGTATTCTATGAGCGTTACGATGAAACACAGTTAGTTGCCGATGTTCAAGCATTTGATGCGGAAATTTTAGGTTACAATGCGACACGCGAAGGAAAAAAATCGACTGCTGGTTGGGTAGAAAAAACCGCAGGATTCTATAGTAAAAATGTTAATCCAAAATTTGTTGGTCAATTAAAACAAGCGGGATTTGATTTGAAAGAATAAAGCAAGTGTTTTATAGTTGCAACAAAGGCTGATGCTCGTTATAATAAAGAGAGCTTTGTGATTGGTTCACCAGTAAATCTGGCGGGATACAGGAGCAAAGCTTAGTAAAAATCAGTTTCAAAATAAAAGCCGCGGTTCGCGGCTTTTATTTTTGATATTGTTGTTTTCGATAACTGATGATACAATGCAAGTAGTTAATTTCGTCAGAGATTAGTGATTTATACAAAGTGATGAAGGAAAGAGTAGTTGTTTTTCACGTTAAGAGAGTCAGTGGGTGGTGGAAACTGAACGCACGAAAAACGATGAAGATGGATCCGGAGCTATAATTGTGAGCGAAAAGTAAGCAATTGTCGTGAACCAGCGTTAATGGTAAGAGGGCAGCAGTCGTGACTGTTGAACTAAGGTGGTACCGCGTAATTTTACGTCCTTAGATAAGTTTTTTTATCTTTGGACGTTTTTTTTGAAAGCAGGTGAAAAGATGGAAACGATTTTTAAAGCAATTTTACAACAAGATCTTGCGGCAATTCGAGCATATCTTGCTAGTAATCACACACTCGCAATCAAAAATGAAAATGGGCAATCGCCGCTACAAGTAGCAATTGCCGTTGGGAACCCCGAAATTATTCAATTGTTAATCGAGCAAAAAGCAAATTTTTGTGCCGTTGATGTTTCAAATTAAGAAACAAAAACGAACTAATAATGACGAAATCTATTTATATAATAAGGAGTGCAGAAAATGAGTACAAAAAAGCCATTTTATATTACAACCCCAATTTACTATCCAAGTGATAAACTACATATCGGTCATGCGTATAC
>JBOFQK010000237.1:0-1074 GCA_051660865.1 Culicoidibacterales bacterium
CAGAAACCATTGTTCATGAAGTTGATGCTGAGCACTGTACGTGTTTAGCTTGTCAACAACCGATGTCAATTCTTGGTGAAAAGACAGTCCATGAATATGTTAAATTTATCCCAGCACGTGTCAAACGGATGGTTGTGAAAACCCAAACGCTTATTTGCCGTTGCCTTGAAAAAACAGATGATATTACGAATATTATTGAAGCATGTGCACCAAAAATGCCACTTCCACAAAGCATCGCTGGACCCGAGCTACTCGCCGAAGTATTCGGTCAGAAGTTCATCACGAGTATTCCCTTGTATCGTCAAACACAATTTTGGAATCGAACAGGTTTAGCTCTTTCAGACCGAACATTATGTAATTGGATTATCACAGCTTCCAATAAGTGGTTAGCTCCGATGTATGAATTACTCCATGAGCAACTCAAACAAGAACCAGTCCTTCACGGAGATGAAACACCATACACACTGCTCGAGCGGAATGATGATTTACCTGGTTCAAAGAAAAGTTATTTCTGGCTTTTCACAACAAGTGAGTATACGCAAAATAAAATTGCATTTTACCACGCCAATGAATCACGTGGAAGAAATGTCATCACGACACTCTTTCCTGAATTTAAAGGATTTATGCACTGTGATGGCTATGCTGCCTACAAAAACATCGAAGGTATGAAACTTGTCGGTTGTTGGGCACATTTACGCCGTAAATTCCATGAAGTCCCTGGGACTGATGGGAAAGGTAAAATTGGTGTGAATTATTGTAATGAGTTATTCGCAATTGAACGAAAACTGAAGCAATTACCCCCTGAAGAACGGCAACAAGAACGGATTCGACAATCAAAGCCGATCGTAGATGCCTTTTATCAATGGTTAGATTCTTTCATACGCATGAAAGGAGCACTTGGAACTGCTGTCGGCTATGCCTTTAAGCAAAAACTTGAATTGACTCAATTTTTGCTTGATGGTCGACTGGCACTTTCGAATAATTTAGCAGAGCGGAGTATTCGTCCAATCACAATTGGGCGAAAAAACTATTTGTTCTCAAAAAATATCAAAGGTGCACAAGCGAATGCAATGG
>JBOFQK010000238.1:0-1061 GCA_051660865.1 Culicoidibacterales bacterium
GGATTGCGTTAAATAAACGGACGGTGTTACAAATGCAAATTCATGCCAATCAAGCGATTTGTTTTCGCGATAATACGGAATTAGCACCAATTTATCAACCGTATCGTGATGAAATTGTTGTCCCTAAAAATGGGACACTCGGCTATTCAAATATTGTCACTTTCGATAGTAGTACGAAAAAATCATACGATTTATTTGAAAAGAAAGTTGATCCCAATTTGCTTTCGGAAATTAAAGTAATGTTGAGCGATGAAACGATTGTCCTCGTCTATCGTGATGAAGCCTTACAATTGGCAGGTGTGCCTAATCCAATCCATAATCCCTATATTTATATGGGGTTACGGACAGCACTCCACCAATTTATCGTCTTGTTTGCTGAAGAGGGAGAAGAAGCAGTTATTTTAAGTGAACTTCAAGCTCCTGAAGATGGCTTAAACTTTAAACTGTATCAATTAATGAAGCAAAAAGGGGTGAGCGAACTCCAAGTCGACACAATTGATGAAGTCATTTACAAAATTTCAGATCATATGATGACGAAGTTTGTACAAACAGTGAGAGGATTAGAAGGTAATGCAATTTAAACAATTAAACCCAGGTTATAAGCAAAATCCCGCATTTTATCAGGCATTTTTAGCCGATCAATTAGCTGACAGTGACTTTTTTAGTGATGAACTTTTGAGTTTTCCAACTAGTCAGCCTTTCCCAATTTACATGGGGACAAAATATCAAGGCGATAAAAAACAAGCGTTTATTCAAGCGATTCACATCATTGCCCAATACTACTTACACACGAGTCGCGAACTCCACTTTGAGGAAGTGATTTGGCATTCGTATTTTGTCAGTTGCCATCGTGAGTATTTAATCGCAACCTATCCGGCGATTTTGGACAGTCAGGCTGATTTTGAAAATATTGTGCTCAAAAAATTTGATTGGGAAAGTTATATTTATAAGTGTGTGTTAGTCGCCGAATATGTCCACGATTATACAGTCGATCCGGATCACAAGCAGTCATTGTATGAGCTCGTCTATCACAATCTTGATTTGTTTAATTATATGATTAA
>JBOFQK010000239.1:0-3615 GCA_051660865.1 Culicoidibacterales bacterium
ACTTCCAAATAGCCTTGAGTAATTAAACTTTGTGCACATTTATGCGCACCTTGCCGCGAAATCCCAATTACCCGAGCAATTTGAGCAATCGGAAGTTGTTCACGTTCGACAATCGCAAGAAAGTACGATTCAGTATCTGAAACCGGTGCTTCACCCGTTTTTGCCCAAGCAGTAATCACTTGCTTGCGCAAGCGGGCATGCTTTTCACTAATCAAATCAATGATATTTAAATCAGTCATCAAAAAAATCACCTCATAGTCGTTTGTTAGAATAAGTATAACACATTCTTTCGTCAACTTGGTTGACTAAATAAAAAACAGGTGGTAAAATAACATTTGTCAACTTGGTTGACGTAAATCAATGAGAGAAGTAGGAAGAAACATGGGAAAAAATAGAAAAGAACAATTAATTTTTGTCACGATGATTTGTGCCACGATGGTATTTTTGATGAGCTGTTATAATATTGCTTTGCACGCAGGCTTTTCACTGAATGTGATTAAGTACGCCGCACTTGGGTTTATCCCCGCATTTATCTTTGCCTTAATCGGTGATTTGTTTTTAGTCGGGAAAATTGTGAAGCGTATTATTCCTAAAATCGTTGCCCCAACTGATCCGCTTAAAAAACGGATTATTTTCATGGGACTTTTGACCGGAACAGGAATGGTACTGTGGATGTCACTTTATGGAACGATTGAGAACGTCGGTTTTGGACCAATGTTCTTCCCAGCGTATATGCAAGCAGTACTATTAAACTTTATTGTCGCAATTCCGTTAAATTTACTGATCGTTTCGCCAATTGTGCGTAAAGTATTTTGGGCAATGTATCCGCCAGTGCGAGCTTAAGTGAAGTTTGCCAGTTAAAAGTAGCAGTAAGTGTAGTCATCCTCATTTTGAGTGCAGACTACACTTTTTTAATTCTCACTTTTTCGTTTTTCTCTGTGAAATCATCGCAATCACCGCATTGAAAGCGTTTAATCATTAACATTCATAGAGAAATGCTGAATTCGCTTGGTTTAATGGATTTTATACTGTATGCTTAGGAAGTTATATATCTAAGACACGGAACAACTGTGCAATGATTCACGGCACGGAATCAGCGCGGTATTCTCTGTGTAAAATCAAAGGAGAATCTATGAACTTTACAGACTTAAATTTATCAGACAAAATGCAGGAAAACTTAGCAGCAATCGGTTACGCACAAGCAACACCAATCCAATTAAAAGCAATTCCAGTTGCTTTAGAAGGACGTGACGTTATCGGTCAAGCTCAAACAGGAACAGGGAAAACAGCAAGTTTCTCAATTCCATTAATCGAGCAAATGCAAGCAAACAAAACTGTACAAACATTAATCTTAGTACCAACACGTGAATTAGCAATCCAAGTTGCTGAAGCATTCAAAGTATTAAGCAAGCACACTGACTTACGTGTAGCGACAGTATTCGGTGGAGCTTCAATCGAGCGCCAAATCCGCGACTTAAAAAGTGGATTCGAATGTGTTGTTGCAACACCAGGACGTTGCATCGATTTAATGCGTCGTAACATCTTACGCGGAGAAAACATCCAATACTTAGTATTAGATGAAGTAGATGAAATGTTAAACATGGGATTCATCGACGACGTTGAAACAATCGTTAGTCAATTAAACCCAGAACGTCAAACATTATTCTTCTCAGCAACAATGACTGACAAAATCGAACAAATCGCAAAACGCTTCTTAACAAACCCAGAGCGTATTCAAATTAAGGCAACAACACAAGTGTTAAGCCAAATTGAACAAAAATACGTAGAATTACGTGATAACCAAAAATTACCAACATTAATCGACATGATTTACGTTGGGAACCCAGAACGTGTTATCATCTTCGCTCGTACAAAACGTCGTGTTGATGAAATCACAGATGCGTTATTACAAGAAGGATTCCATGCTGACCGTATTCACGGTGACCTTTCGCAAGAACAGCGTACATTCGCCTTTAAAAAATTCCGTGCCGGACAAACGCGTATGTTAGTTGCAACTGATGTTGCAGCCCGTGGATTAGATATCCAAGGAGTTTCTCACGTTTATAACTACGATTTACCACAAGAAATCGAGTACTACGTTCACCGTATTGGACGTACAGGTCGTGCCGGTGCTACCGGAGAAGCAATTGCTTTCATCACACCAAAAGAATACAACACAATGTTACCGTTAATTGAACGTAAAACAAAATCAAAAGTTGCGAAAACAACTCGTCCAACGATTGAAGAAGTTTTAAAAGCTGTTGAATTACAAGCTGCAAAACGTTTAACTGACACAATTGCTGAAGGAAAATTAGAAGATTATGAAGCAGTAGCGGCAGAATTACTTGAAGGTAATGAAGCACAAACGTTATTAGCAGCAGCATTACGCTTATTAACTCCTGAATTTGATAAAGCAGAATTCATCGAAAAACGTAAACAATCAAACCAACGCGATAGCCGTGGTGGTGGAGATCGTGGACGTGGTGGAGACCGTGGTGGCCGTGGTGGCTTCCGTGGTGGAGATCGCGGTGGACGCGGTGGAGACCGTGGCGGATACCGTGGTGGAAATGACCGTGGTGGATACCGTGGAAATGACAACCGTGGCGGAGAACGTCGTGAAGGTGATCGCGCAGGACGCGGACACGGACATGGTGAACGTCGTGAAGGTGGATTCCGTGGCGGAAATGACCGTGGTGGATACCGCGGAAATGACAACCGTGGCGGAGATCGTGGTGGATACCGTGGAAATGACCGTGGTGGAGATCGCGGAGGATACCGTGGTGGAGACCGTCGTGAAGGCGGAGACCGTGGATCACGTCGTTTCGGAGACCGTGACTAATAAGTAAGTGTTTGAGTGCGGTGCTTTCATCAAAATAGAACAGGAAAGCATCAGGACGGAATGGCAAAAAAGTAAAATCGGAGCGGGTTTCACATAAACCCATCAGCGTTTACGTTTTGCCTAAGTCCTGAAGCACGAAACACGTTATAAGTGAGCGACGACACCGCCCATCAATGTTTGTGTTTTTTCAAGCCTTGAAGGTGGAATCGCGTCATAACTAAGTGCTAAGCACGTTTTAAACACGAGTTCTGCCAAGCTGCTATCGACGAAGCAATTTAAGATAGTATGGCGGAGCGTGTTTGAGAAAAAGCTAGAGTATACTACATTCAAGCAGATGAATGAATGTAGTGATGACAACAGCAAAAGAGAAGGAGCATTGGACAAACGTCTAGTGCTCCTTTTTTTTGAGTGGAAAAGCGAACTGCAATCTACTTCCATATTGCCACAGGGCATTTGGGCTGCGACGGTTCATGTGATTATGAGTCTAGAAGCGACAATACTACTAGCAAAATAAATTGAAAAATGCTATGATAAATCGTGGAAAGGTGGCGGTATATCAGTGAAAGATGCCTTAAAGACAATTTTACAGTATGCAGGAACGTTAGCGATTATTTTCATCTTGGCAACGTTTTTACGTACGAATGTATTTACAGTAATTAATGTTTCGGGAGATTCGATGGTCCCAACGTTACATGATCATAATATGATGGTTTTAAATCGCTTATCATATAAAATCCATGAAATTGAACGCTTTGATATTGTTGTTGTTGATACTG
>JBOFQK010000240.1:0-9702 GCA_051660865.1 Culicoidibacterales bacterium
ACCGCTGACCTCCTGCGTGCAAGGCAGGCGCTCTCCCAGCTGAGCTAAGGCCCCTTTTAAAATGGTGGGACTAAATGGACTCGAACCATCGACCTCACGCTTATCAGGCGTGTGCTCTAACCAGCTGAGCTATAGTCCCGTGTTTTCGTTCTCCTAAGAACAATATTTATTATAGCGAGTATTTGATATTTTGGCAAGCTTTTTTTTGTTTTTTTTCAAAAATATTTTTCTAGCTCTTTTTCGAGCTGGATTTCTGTCATTTCAAGTCACGCTTATCCGAGTCAAATTTCGCCTTATTTCCTCATAAGTGGGAGTGATTTTAAAATTTGAAACCTTCGCTTTTATCAAATAAAACACCTATAAGTTCGTGGCATTTTTTAATTCCGCCCACTTATAGGTGTCCCCTTTTTATTCGTTTTTCTTATTATATTTAGCAATTAACATTTCTTCTTTCCAATCTTGCAAATAAGAATGGATTTCTGTCATTTCATGCTCAATCATATAATCATCAAATGCTTGATACAATTTTGCAGCTAACTCTAAAAACTGTGCGCGTTCTGCTTCAGAAAATACTGACCAGACTTGTTCGTGCAATGCCAACATATTTTCATCAAGTTTTGCATACGTTTCTTTTCCTTCTGTAGTAAAGTAGAGTGCAAAACTCTTTTTATTAATTGGTTCGCGAACAATAATTCCCGCTTGTTCTAAAGACTTAATCGTCCGAGAAATTTGGGCTTTATCAAAAGTTGAACGCTTTTGAATACTCTGCATTGTTAAACCTGGGTGGAGATTGATAAAGTACATTACTAAATACTCCATCTTATTAAATCCACTTTTTTGGATATGATGCCGAATTAACGTATCTTGTGTTCTTGCGGCAAAATAGAATAATAACTCTTCATTCATGGCTAGTCACCTCACTAAATCAATCATAGCATAATCATCGATTTATTCAACAAAAAATTTGTGCTTACAACATAAAATAAAGCGCCTTTAAAGCGCTTTTAAGATTATGTTGTTTTTAGTAAGTTTTCTGAATTTAAGGCCAATAATTCATCAAGAACGAATTTCCCATTTTCACGAATTAATACATCATCAAAATAAATATTTCCACCACCAAATTCCGGGGTTTGAATTAAGACGAGATCCCAATGCACGCTTGAACGATTACCATTGTCCGCTTCATCTTCATAGGCAGCACCCGGTGTGAAATGGAAACTTCCAGTTATCTTTTCATCAAAAAGAATATCACCCATCGGCTTTGTAATCAACGGGTTGACTCCAAGCGCAAATTCACCAATATAGCGGGCACCTTCATCAGTATCTAAAATTGCATTCAGTCCAATTGTATCATCTGCTGTCGCTTCGATGATTTTACCATCCTTAAACGTAAACGTAACATCATGATACACCTTCCCGCGATATGGACAGGGTGTATTATACCGAATTGTTCCTTGCACACTATTTTTAATTGGTGCTGTAAAAACTTCACCATCTGGAATATTACACTCACCTGCACACGGTACAGCGGGAATCCCTTTAATCGAAAATCGCAAATCTGTCCCTGGCGCTGTAATCCGTACTTGATCAGTTGCTTCCATTAATTCTTTTAATGCAACCATTGCTCCAGCCATTTTACGATAATCTACACTACTCACCGCAAATACATAATCAGCGTAAGCCTCTAGGCTCATCTGGGCTTTTTGGGCTGCAGCATATGTTGGCCAGTTTAATAATACCCACCGTAAATTTTTGACAACGTAGTCACTTGCTGGACGCATTGTTTTACTGTATTCACTAAACCGTGCACTTTCAATCGCCGCTAACTCACTATCATTATTTTCCCCAATAATGAGAATTGACGCATCCATTTGTTGATACATCTGCATTTGCCACGCTAAATCTGTTTCTGCTTGTACCTTTGTCATTCCCTCTAATAGATACCGTTTCACTTCATCATCATACATTAACGTATGAGCATATGCACCTAAAGCGTAGACTTCTTCAATAATCGCTCGCACTAATGGCTTACTATCAACTGTAAACCGAATTAATACATGCTCACCAGCTTGCAAACGGATCGAATGATGGACTAACTGCTTTGCAACTGTTGTAACTCTTGGATCTCGTAACATTTATTTCCCCCCAAATTCCTGTAACTCTAATTGTTGTTGTAAAATTTCATACCACTCTTCCATAAAACCGCGCGCAAACGGTCCACGTCGCTCACGAATCATTTTAACTAAAAAATCAAGTTCGGCATGTAGAATAATATCAATATCTTCACCATACCCCATTTTAAGTTTATGCCGTGCATATTCATCACGATCAAGTACCCGTTGGCTATAATCAGGATAGACTTTCACATCTAAATCATAATCGATATAATTCATTTTATTATTAGCGAAAACATACGGTGAACTCAAATTACAATAAAAGTGGACGCCATCTTGACGCAGCATGCCAATAACATTAAACCAATGATTTTCAAAAAATACTGAAATGGCTGGTTCACGTGTAAACCATGTCCGACCGTTATGTTCCGTCACCATTGTCCGACGATTTGCAATCACCACATATTGATGTGAGATAGCAAGGACCGTTGATTCTTCCCACTCGCGATGTACCGAACCATCATGTTTAAAACTTAAAATTGCGACTTTCTGACCTATTTCTGGTAAATTCACAACTATCCACCTACTTTCTTTTGATATTTATTTTGTTTTAAGCTGTGTTTGACAAAAGTTGTAAAGATTGACAACATTCGCAAAAGTATATAGTTTGGCTTGTGTTTTCAGACTAATTAAGCAAGGAACTTGTTCGACTTGAAACACTTGCGCGAATTCTGGAAAATGATTTAAATTGATTGCATATCCATCAAATTTTTGAGTTGCTTCAACAATTTCAAGCATTTGGGTTGCCAAGTGGCACGTTCCACAAAGTGGTGTATAAAAATAAAGAAAATCGACATTTTCTACACTTTGCGCTTCTGCTTGTGTCCATATTTGCATCAATTATCATTCCTTCCCAAAGTATGCTTCTTAATTATAGCAAAAAATCAGCTGACTTCGTATGAATAAGTTTGATTTTATCATGATTTTAAGTTTAAAATTAAAAAAATTGAGCTGAAACATCAAAAAAAGGGCCCCCAGTTTCCTAGGCGCCCTCACAAAGTAAATAATATGTGATAGTCTAATTTTTACCAATTAAAGATGATAAATAGAATTATTTACTTTATAGTTGATTAACTACAAGCAATATTATACCGATTATCAACAGAAAATGCAAGTGAGAGTCCTGGGCTAAATGACTTGCTCAATTGGATCAACTTCATGTGGTTGTGGTTCACCATATCCTAATTTTTTATCAGGTAAAATTTGGTGTAAAACAATTCCGACAATTGCCGATAAAGCCATTCCGCTTAAACTAATCGTGCCGACATTCAGCACAGCACCACCTAAACCAATGACTAAAATAATTGCAATAATAACCATGTTGCGTTGGGCTAATAAATTAATGCGGTTATTCGCTAAAACGCGGACACCATTTAATCCAATTAAACCAAAGAGTAAGATTGAAATCCCCCCCATAACTGGTGCTGGAATCGTACTAATCAACGCTGAAATTTTCCCAATGAACGCTAAGGTAATTGCGAAAATTGCCGCTAAGCCAATAACCCAAATACTTGCTACTCGTGTCATCGAAATTACCCCTGTATTTTCCGCATAGGTTGTATTAACTGGCCCACCAAGGAATCCAGCTACAAAAGTTGCTAGTCCATCACCTAGTAAAGTACGATGTAATCCTGGATCTTTAAGTAAATTACGATTCACGATACTCCCAAGCACGACGTGATCACCAATATGCTCGGCAACCGTCACAATTGCAACGGGAATCACTAACCAAAAGATTTCTAGGCTAAAGAATGGTTGATAATGAATAAATGGCAGATTTACTTCCGGCCAAGCAAACCAAGCTGCTTCCATTACTGGTGTAAAATCAACAATGCCCATAAATACGGCGAAGATATAGCCAACAATTAAACCAACTAAGATTGGAATTAATTTGAAATACCCTTTCGCATAAACCGAGACAATCACCGTCGTTAACAAGGTTACCATGGCTACGAGCAAGGCAATTAAACTATATTCACCGTCTAAATACATGGCATTATTCACTGCCGTTGCTGACAAACCTAATCCAATTACCATAATAACCGGACCAATGACAACTGGTGGTAAGATTTTATTTAACCACTGTGTTCCTGCGATTCGCATAATTGCTGCTAATAATAAGTAGACGATTCCGACCATCATCACTCCTAGACCAGCATTAGCAAGACCAGCACCATTTTCTAACGCAATGGCCGCTTGCAGTGGTGCAATATAGGCAAATGAAGAACCAAGATAAACTGGTGATTTCGCCTTCGTTGCAATCATATAAATTAATGTTCCGACTCCACTACATAAAAGTCCAACACTAATTGGTAATCCGACTAAAATTGGAACAAGCACTGTCGCACCGAACATCGCAAAGACATGCTGAAAACTTAACAAGAACCACTGAATTTTATTCGCTGGCTGTTGATGAACATCAAGATATAATTGATTAGGATTTTTTTGCATAAATAATTCTCCTTTTTGTGTTTAGTTCAAAAAAAATACGAAAGCCAAAAGGCCTTCGTATTAATGACGAAAAAGAAGTGGTGAAATGTAAGTCGCTATCGTACTGAATTGTCCAATGTTGAATTCTTGCATTTTCTCCACTCCTTTCAAACTCTCTAATATAGGATTTTAATTTTTAACACCTCAAAAGTCAAGCTTTTTATAAGAAGAAATTCAAGATGAAGACGAAGAATAATCCATACATAATTGGATTCACTTCTTTAATTCGGTTTGAGAATGCCATTAATAAGACATACGCCGTAAATCCAAATGCAATTCCTTCTGCGATTGATGCTGTTAATACCATCATAATAATTGTAAAGAATGCTGAGAATGCTGTCGGTTGATCAATCCAATCAATCTCTTTCACTGATTCAGCCATTAATCCCCCAACAATAATTAATGCTGGTGCTGTTACTGCATTCGTAAAGATTACTAATACTGGCGAGAAGAATAACGCTACTAAGAATAACGTTGCCGTTGTCGCAGCTGTTAAACCTGTACGTCCGCCTTGTTCAACTCCAGTCATCGATTCAACATACGATGTCACTGATGATGTTCCTAAAACGGCTCCAATCGTTGTTGATAACGCATCAGAAATCATCGCTTTACTTCCGTTTTTGATTTGACCATCAGTTGTTAATAATCCAGCACGACTTGCAACTGCCATTAACGTTCCTGCCGTGTCAAAGAAATCAACGAATAAGAAGGCAAAGATAACCATTAAGAATCCTGGTTGTAAAATTTCACCAAACCCGGTAAACACTTGTCCTAATGTTGGCATGATTGAAGGTGGCATTGAAACGATCATCGCTGGTGTTTCTGATAATCCAAAGGCTAATCCGACAACTGCCGTTACAACCATTCCAATAAAGATTGCAAAACGTTGTTTTAACATCATTAATAATAAAGTAATCACTAAACCAAAGATTGCTAATAACACTTGTGGATCAGCAATATTTCCAAATGCCACTAACGTATCTGGATTCCCAACGACGATTCCGGCATTTTTTAATCCGATGAAAGCGATAAAGAAACCAATTCCAACACCAACGGCAATCTTCAATGAATGCGGAATTGCCGTAATAATTTTTTCACGAATCCCTGAGAATGAAAGAATTAAGAAAATGATTCCCGAGCAGAAAATCCCTGCTAACGCTGCTTGCCAGCTATATCCCATCCCAAGAACAACTGTAAATGCAAAGAAAGCATTCATTCCCATTCCTGGTGCTTGAGCGATTGGTAGGTTCGCTACAAATGCCATAATGTACGTCCCAATTGCTGCTGATAAACACGTTGCAACAAAGACTGCACCAGTATCCATTCCCGCATTTCCTAAGATCAGTGGGTTGACCGCTAAAATATATGCCATCGCTAAGAATGTTGTTACTCCTGCAATAACTTCGGTTTTGACATTCGTCTTATTCCCTTTTAAATCAAAAATTTTCTCTAACATCACGCTATTCCTCCAAGATTTTTCTAAAAATAAAAAAGAGACTTCTTTTGAAGTCTCACGAAGAACAGTGACTATTTCTCACACCACACTAAAAAAATCAGTGGATGTTTTACTGCAGTACTCACTTCGTAGTCGGCCGATTTAAGGTTAGCCGGTAGAAACTTCTGGACCATATTTCCAGTTTTATACGAAAGATAAAAATTAATTTACTTCTTTATTTTAAGGGCTTTCTTGTGAAATTGTCAATGTTTTCAGCTTTTTTTGTTATTTTCACCAAAAAAACTACTTTAGAAACCACTTTCTTTCGGAAGTGTCACTAAAAAAAAGCCTGTTTCACGTTTCAACATAGGCGACACCACTATTTTATGCTATAGTTATTAGTAATTACTATTCATCGAAGGAGCTGCTCACTGCTATGGATGCACATTCACTTATTGCGACAACTTTCCCTGGGGGATTTGTTATTATCGCGGCGATTTTAGCTAATTTCACCGCCCAATTTTATAAATTCATTCGCCACTTCATCAAAACGCGCGAATGGGATATTGCCTACTTATTCACAACTGGAGGGATGCCATCTTCACATTCAGCCCTCGTTATTGCTGCAGTCGTTGCCATTGGTTTAATCGAAGGCATTGGGACAACAACTTTTGCACTCTCATTAATTTTTGCCGCAGTTGTTTTACATGATGCGCTTGGAATCCGTCGTCATGCTGGTCGACAAGCACAAGTTATTAATCAAATGATTCAAGATTTACAAGGAGTACAAGAAGCCATTATGGAAGGTGGACTCTTCAACAATCCTAAATATGATCGCCGCCTGAAAGAGCTACTTGGTCATGAACCAATCGAAGTTGTCATGGGAACAATTTGGGGAATTGCCTCAACTTTAATTTTCTACTGGATTTTAGTCATCCTTATCCAACTTAATCTGGGATAAACAAAAAACCATTCCGTTGCATACGCAGACAGAATGGTTTTTTTTACCCTTTTTCGATTGCTCGTTCGCGTAAATAAAGGAAAAATGGAAAAGCAAAGCACGCACCAATTAAGCACATTCCCAAAATTGCCAACCACCAATATCGAATATGATATTTTTTCGTCTCAAAATAAACAAAAACTAAAAAAGCGAGTATTGTTAATAATAAGTCTAAGGCAATAAATTGGGCTCCATAATTCGCAAATATCCCTTGTAAAAACACGCCAAAATCAAAGCCACCTTCAAATATAATAATCCCAGCAATAAAGGCATTTGGTAAAATCGCACCAATAATGGCCAAAAAAGCATATACTGCCTTCATAGTAACCACCCTTTCTTTTAAAAGTGTAGTTAGTATAACGATTAACCGTGCTAAAAACAAGCTTTTTGCAAGCGTTCTTCGAGTTTAAGTTCCCATTCATACTGTTGTTTTAAAAAGGGATGTTCAAATGCAAGATAATAACTTTGTAACAACGGATGATTTTTGTGCGCCTGACCATAGATTGCATCTCCTACGAGGGGATGGCCTAAAGTTGATAAATGCACCCGAATTTGATGGGTCCGCCCAGTTCCTAAAACAACTCGGACAATTTCTCGTTGCCTACCTTTTTGATATGACCAATACATCGTATCAGCTGATTTGCCATCAGGGTGACAGATCCGTCGTATTCCTTCACTCCGCATAATCGGCCAAGTAATCACACCAGTTTCTTGCTGTAAATTCCCGAAAACGCACGCATAGTATGCTCGTGTAATTTTTTGTTGCTGTAGTTGCTGTTTCGCGTACTGACTTTTTGCAATCAAAACGAGTCCACTTGTTCCTTGATCTAATCGTGTCACAATATGCACACTACCATTGCATTGATGAGTCGCTAAACAATACGCTAACGCACGTTGTAATAATGAATCCTCATTACATTCATGTGATGGAATACTTAACAATCCAGCCGGCTTATCGACAACTAAAAACCATGTATCTTCATAAATGATTGTTATTGCTTTGGCGACCGGTTGAAAACTCGGACTCCGTTGTTCTTCGGGCATAACTACAACTAATGGTACATCCATCTTAATCAGGTCCTTCAATCGCCGTAGTTCTTGATTTTGCAAAATTTGGCCATGATAGCGAATTCGCATCACTAATTTTTTTGAAAAGTTTTGTTCTTTGACTAAGTAATCCCCAATTGTTTGCTGTTTGGCACCACTAGGTTGAAATACGTACCTTTGTCCAGGCTTATTCAATAAAGGCATTATTCACTCTTTCCCAAAACGGCAATTTTTTAAACCGCGCAAATTGTGCTTTATGCCGATGCAATCGACATTGAATCGTTTCCACCGCTATGCAGTCATGAACAAGATGGTCATACGTCACGGTGACACTGTTTGAGTATTGGATTGATAAGTCAAGATATTGCTTCTTGTAAAAAACTATTGGCGAGCCAATTGTCCGATACACCTTATTGTTAATTGAGGCTATTTCTGTCATTTGGAACACTTCTACTCGTGGATGAATCACGGCTCCACCTAATGATTTATTGTAACCTGTACTTCCTGACGGTGTTGAAACGCATAATCCTGTACCGCGAAAAGTTTCAAAATGAGTTCCGTCGATTTTCACATCAATTTTTAGTGTTTTAGCCGGATCACTGATTGTTAATTCATTTAGTGCTAAATACGAACACGGTCCACATTCACCATCTAACATAATTTCTAACACTGGAAATCCAACTGTACTATAGCGCTTCGCGATCATCGCTTCGAGTAATTCGTCAATGTCCTCAACTTTCCAATCGGTATAAAACCCTAAACTCCCCGTGTGAACTGCGATAAACTTCACATGTTGGAGTTGGTGCTGATATTGCTGAAAGGCTTGGAGCATTGTGCCATCTCCACCAATTGAGATGATAAATTCTGGATGGTGCTCATCGTAAATCCAGTCGTGTCTTTCTAAAGTCTCTACAATTTTTTGTTTTGTTTGAGCTGAATAATTGTCGTGACGAATAACTGTCGCAAAACGCATCTTGATTCCCGTTGCCAATTTATTGTAAAAGTTTATAAATATCTCAAAACTCTCCAACAAACTGTTTGCGATGGTTTGGTTTTCACCATCTGATTCGTTGTTTGATGAAGATGATTTAGGCGGATGTTTTTTAACGAATTGAGTGTTTGAGCACGTCAGTCTTGACTGGCAGTGTGGCTGAAAAATAAACAAAACTCAAGAGGATTCCTTCAAGAACCCATTGGGGTTTGTGTTTTTTCGAACACTGAAGTGCGAAACACGTTAGCGGTGCAGCAATTTGATTTGTTGTTCGAGTTTGAGGATATTTTTTGTCTTTACAAATTGGCTTCCTTTCTTATTTTTTTGATACTTTTTAGAAACTTGTTTTTGCAATCTGCGTAGCCGTTTCTCGAGCTTGCGCACTGTTTGACTTTTATTAATGTTTTTAAAAACAGTTCCATCGGAACAGACAGCTAAGTATTTGATGCCAACGTCAACACCTAAGCTTTCGCCGGTTAATTGCGGTTGTTCAAACTCTTGCTCAACACCAACAGCGAGATACCAATACTTTCCATCATAACTAATCCGTGGATTTGTATATTTA
>JBOFQK010000241.1:0-7586 GCA_051660865.1 Culicoidibacterales bacterium
ATTGTTTTTAGTTGGACGAAAATTTTGAAAAACAAACAAAAACGCTTGACGACAAAATAATTCTTTGCTAGAATCAGAATATAAAATTAAATAATTCTTCGATGAGAAGGAGAGTAGCATGCCAGTTTGGTGAAGCGACTAGAGAGATGGTGAAAGCTCTAGCAATGACGACATGTGAACCGCACCTTTGAGAACAGACCTTGAACAAAATAGTAGGGGTTTGCGTCGCCGGCGTTAACGGAATAGAGTGGTAAAATAGGAAACTATTTTGCAACAAGAGTGGTACCGCGAATATACGTTCGTCTCTTGATTTGTTAAAAATCAAGGACGGACGTTTTTTTTCGTTCTTGATCAGACAATTATATAGTGATTCAGTGAAAAAGAGAGTAATTTCAATAATGATGCACAGCGAGTTGGGGATGGTGTGAGCCCAATGATGATTATGGAACGAACCGCACTTTTGAGAACAAACCTTGAACAAAATAGTAGGGGTTTGCGTCGCCGGCGTTAACGGAATAGAGTGGTAAAGTAGGAAACTATTTTGCAACAAGAGTGGTACCGCGGATTCAAGCCTGTTTTTCGTCTCTTGAATATGATTCAAGTGATGGACGGGCTTTTTGTTTACTTGAAAAAAATAAGGAGGAAATAAAAATGAAAAAATTAATGATGGTAGTAATGAGTACAATGGTCGTATTTGGTTTAGTTGCATGTGGTGGTAGCACAACTGATGGTGATGAAATCACACAAATCCAAGCAAATGGAGAAATTGTGATGGGAACATCGCCAGATTATCCACCGTTTGAATTCCCGTTAGCAGATGGAACAATCGTCGGATTTGATATTTCAATTGCAGAAGCAATCGCTGCGGAATTAGGTGTTGATTTACGGATTGAAAGTATTGATTTCGACGGATTATTACCGGCATTATCAACAAAAAAAGTTGACCTTGTCATTGCTGGTTTATCAACAGATGAGCAACGGGAAAAATCATTTGGTTTATCAGATAGCTACTATGAATCAGGGTTTTCATTATTAGTAAAAGCTGGAGATGAAGCAAAATATGCGGATATGGCAGCAGTTCAAGCGGCAAGTGTCGTTGTGCAAAAAGGAAGCGTCCAAGAAACGTTTGCGAAAGAAAATGGGATTACGCAAATAACAAGTTTGCCAAAAATGAACGACATGGTACAATATTTAGAAACAGGACGTGCTGAAGTTGTGATTGTTGATTCAATCGTAGCAGAAAACTATTTGCAATCAGGAAAATATGCTATTGCTCAAGAAATTACAGATGGATCTGAAGGTGGGAATGTGATTGCCGTTCATAAAGAAAATCAGACATTATTAGCGAAAATCAACGAGATTATTGCTAAATTGCAAACAGAAGGAAAATTAGAAGAATTTATGATTGAAGCGTTAGAATTACAAGCGCAACAATAATTTGAATTCGGATCGAATTGGAAGGAAGAATATAAAATGAGCTTTGAATTTATCACAGAATATTGGCCGCTGTATTTACAGGGAGCAGGAGTCACGTTACTCCTTGCTTTCTTCACAGTATTATTAGGATTTATGATTGGGATTTTACTCGCTTTTGCGAAAATATCAAAAAAACGTTGGTTATCATTTTTGGCAACGACATATATTGAAATTGTCCGTGGAACACCATTACTAGTTCAAATGTTGATTGTATTTTATATGTTACCAACCTTTGGAGTGAATATTCCAAACCTATTTGGAATTGCTAAATTTGGTGATTACACATTAGTTGTTTTAGCACTTGTAATGAACTCAGCAGCCTATATTGCCGAAATTATTCGTGGTGGAATTCAAGCCGTTGATAAAGGCCAAACTGAAGCTGGTCTGGCATTAGGAATGTCACAATCATTGTTAATGCGCAAAATTATTTTACCGCAAGCAATCAAAAATATTTTACCTGCTTTAGGTAACGAATTTATTGTGATTATTAAGGAATCAGCAATTGTTTCAGTAGTGGGGATTACTGATTTAATGTTTGCTGCACAACAAGTACGTTCTGCAACATACTTGCCATTTGAACCGTTAATTATGGCGGCTGTCGTTTACTTTATTATGACATTTACACTATCAAAAATTATGCAACAAGTTGAAGGGAGAATGAAGCAAGATGCTACTCATTAAGGACTTAAATAAATCATTTGGAAACCATCATGTTTTAAAACATTTAAACTTTAGCGTTGCACCAGGCGAAGTTGTAGCAATTATCGGTCCATCAGGGAGCGGGAAATCAACAGCTTTACGGTGTTTAAATGGCTTAGAAGTTCACGACAGTGGAACTATTGAATTTGATGGTGAAATTTTAACGCATACTGATACAACAGTGTTGCAACATGTACGAATGAAAATGGGAATGGTTTTCCAAAACTTCCATTTATTCCCGCATTTAACAGTATTAGAAAATATTGCCTTTGCACCAATGAATGTAAAAAAGGTACCGAAAGTCGAAGCTGAAAAAAATGCCTTGGCGTTACTTGAGCGAGTGGGTTTAACGGAAAAAGCAAATGCTTATCCACAACAACTTTCAGGCGGACAAAAACAACGTGTTGCTATTGCTCGAGCATTGGCAATGGATCCTGAAGTGTTATTATTCGATGAGCCAACGAGCGCGCTTGATCCAGAAATGGTCAACGAAGTACTGCAAGTTATGCAAGAGTTAGCTGAGCAAGGAATGACGATGGTTGTTGTGACTCATGAAATGGGCTTCGCTAAAGAAGTTGCTGATCGAATTATTTTCATGGCTGATGGTGAAATTGTAGAGATGGGTTCAGCGCAACAAATTATTGAGGCGCCAGCAACACAACGTGCACAGGCCTTTTTAGCAAATGTATTAAAATAAATACTCAATCACCTTTTCTTTGTAGTATACTACTAAAGAAGAGGTGATTTTTTTATGCAACGGATTGAACTGAATGAACAACTTGTATTCCCGCGATGTATCTTAGATTTAACAGCGTACTTAGCAGAAGAGCCAACAACAGCGCAACTTTTGATGCATTTTGAAGAGTCATTAGATCAAGGATACAATACATTTTTATTACCAACCAACCCGATGGCATTGGCAAGTATCGATGATGTCCTACTCCAACGTCCATATTTAAAAAATCAACTGCACTTTCTTTGCGTGATTACACCACAACAAAATGAACAGCAGTGGCAAACGAATTACCAAGCGTTGATGGAAACGGTTGAAGGCTTACAGCAACAACTTGACATTCAGCTCATCACAATTGGATTAATTGATGGTCGTGATGCGTTATTTGATCCAGTTGCAACAGCACAAGCAATTGAAGATTTACGACAAAAGCAGTGTGTTGCTAGTTTCGGTGTACGCGAAATGACAAGCGAGCAACTTGAAATTTTACAACTGTATTGCGAAGACGGAGTTAACTTTTGGTATCAAAAATTTAGTCACCAATTATTGAATCATTTTCGGGCACAGGCACCATTTTTTCGCCACCAAATGTTTCCGATGCTCCATCTACCAAATAGCTTAGAAAATGTAGTCCGAGGCAACCTTGACATAATTGCAGCTGAGTATGGTGTGAGTGTCCAAGCGATTGTACTAGCATGGTTGCTATTTCATCCACTTACAATTATGCCAGTGTTTGATAGCTATTTTGGCAAGACATGGCAACAAGCTTATCGTGAACAACAACAATTTGAACTCACAGTGAATGACTGGTATGAGATAAATCAGCGATTATCGTAAGAAAATCGCTTTTTTTCTTCTTTAATAATTCTTTTCTGTGAAGAAATTTCACTTTCGCGATATAATTTTGCGTTCAAAGTTGCGTTTAAATTTTGTTTTTGCGTAAAAAACGACGAAAAACTAAAAGGTTGTTGATTTTTTAAAAAAGAGAGAGTAAAATAAAAAACGAACGAGCGTAAGGGAGGTGAACCCATGACATCAGAATGAATTATTGAAGTAGCAATGGATTATTTTTCAAATTTAGGCTATACGGCAACGTCATTTGCATTAATTGCTGAAGCGGTAGGAATCAAGAAACAATCAATTTATGCTCATTTTGAAAGTAAAGAACAATTGTATTTTACGTGTTTTGAACGAGCCATGTTGATTGAAAATCACAGAGCCAAGCAATATCTGCAACAATTACCAAAGGAGCTTGAGATTGAGCAAGCTGCTAATCAAATGAAGCAGTATATTATTAATAGCCAATCACAAAAGAGTGTGCTTTTTTTGTATCGTGCAGGTTTTTTTGCACCTCAAAAATATAAAATGAATAACAAAAAATATATCAGTGAGTATCGCGAGATTATTTTAAGTGTTTTTCGACCACTGATTTTTTTACTTGTTCAGAACACCACAGTGAGTGATGTGCAGGTAAAAGAATTGGTTGAAACGTTATTCTGTCTTTATGATGGGTGTATTGTTGAATTAATTTTGAACGGTAATCAAGCATTTCAACAACGTTTTGAAAGTGCGTGGGCACTATTCTGGGGTAGTATTGTTCAGAAGATGGGATAAAGGTAGGAAGATGACACGAGAATTACAAGTGAGTTTTCAAAAAACAATGGGATATAGCGCAATCATTTTAGGAGTAGTCATAATTCTTGGACTTATTTGGCAACCAGAGCAATGGGTAGCGATTTGTTGTGGTGGCTTATTAGGAACAAGTGCAAGTGGGTTCGCAACATATTTACTTTATCAAGCTTCAACAAAATTATTGAATCCTGATCAAGAAGAGGCGGTACAAGCACAACTCAAGTCATATGGACTCCGATTTGGAATTTATATTGCCACAATGGGGATAACTGCGATTAGCCAAGCATATTTTGCACCATTGTTTGTGATCATCGGCTTCCTTATTCCAAAAGTAGCGATTGTGATTGAAGCGTATTACTTCAATCAGCAAGTCAGGGGGTGAAAATAATGGAAGAACATTTACGTGGATTAACAATCGGTGACTTTCATCTGTATGAAGGTGGTGTGTGGTCAATAATTTTAGTCGTTATTTTAGCAATTGCCTTTGTCGTAATTGGTAAGATGTTTCAAAAGGCTGATCCTAAAAAACCAAAAGGCTTTTTGTTATTTGTAGAAATATTGATGGATTTATTCAAGGGTGTTAGTAATGATTTCTTGGAAGAAGATTCACCACCATATGTACCGATTATTGCTTTTTTTGGAATTTATATTGGAATTGCAAATATGATGCCGTTATTATTCGGGATTAAACCACCAACAACAGATATTAATGTCACAGGGGCATTAGCAATTATGGCTTTCTTCATTATTTACGGATCTGGCGTTTTACGTCATGGTGTCGGAAAAACGATTAAGCATGCATTCTTCGAACCACTACCAGCGTTGTTTCCAATCATGGTGATTAGTGAAACATCGAAGATGGTTTCGTTAGCGATGCGTCTGTTTGGAGCAATTACAGCAGGTTATGTAATCATTGATGTCATTTACTTTTTAGCGGGAATGTGGGTTGGTTCAGTTGTTGCTTTACCACTACAGTTTTTCTTTGATGTTTTTGATGCTTTAATTCAAACCGTTGTTTTTATGTTCTTATTACTGACATTTACAAAAATGAAAATTTCGCACTAATTACTTAGGCGAAGCACACATAGGAGGAATTCATTATGGAAAATACAAATATTATTTATGCAGCAATGGCAATTGGTGCTGCTTTAGCAGTATTACCGGGACTTGGTGTCGGAATTGGGTTAGGAAATGCAACACGTGGTGCAGTTGAAGGAATTGCACGCCAACCAGAAGCAAGTTCAGACATTACACGTACATTTATCTTAGGGGCAGCGTTAACAGAGGTACCAGGATTATTCGGTGTCGTTATCGCCCTTGTTCTCTTATTCGTTAATCCATTTGGTTTATAAAAAACAGATAGAAATGAATACTAGAGGGGGTGAGCCATATGCATATTTCGATTGATATTTTACCAAGTTTAGAAATTATGATCGGACATGCGTTTTCGTTAACAGTTTTATTGCTCATTTTTTACTTCTTCTTATGGAAACATTTTGTAGCATATTTAGCTCGTCGTAAAACAATGATTACAGGTGAATTTGAAAAAGTTCGTTCTGAGCAACAACAAGCCGTTAAAAATGTTGCGCGAACGAAAGAAGAATATGAATCAGCACGAAAACAAGCCAGAAAAATTTTACAAAGTGCACAAATGGATGCGAAACGTCAACATGAATTAATTATTGAGAATGCTCGTCAAGAAGCGAATGAAGAAATGATGCGCGGGAAAAATGTTGCTGATCAATTCTATACACAAGCACTAGAGCGATTCAATCAAGATGCGATTGAAGTAGCGATGAGTGCAACCAGAAATTTGTTAGTTGAGCATGCTAATAACAATCCGCATGATTTAATTGACCAATCATTACAAAAAGTAGGTGAGTTGAATGATTAGTATTGGAAAAACATATGCGGATACGATTCTCTCACATTTGAATGATCGTTTAGATCGTTTAGGAGATATTTTCGCCGATATTGAAACGGTTCATGAATATCTCCTTGAGAATCCGGAACGAGTGACAACATTACAGCCTGAAGAGATTCATCGTGTGTTTGGACCGATTGATCCATATGTAATTTATGTTGTCAAAATGATGATTGTCGAACATACACTCGATCATTATGAAGAGTTTTATAAAGAATTTAAATTTATCTTTGAGCATAATGCAGATGTTTTGCATGTACGTGTAACGTCAGCCGTAGCATTAACAGAAGCGCAAAAAGTAAAATTAAATACCGAATTAAAAGAAAAATACCATAAACCGATTGTGATGGATTTAAGAGTTGATCCAGCAATTATTGGTGGACTTCAAATTGTTATTGGTGATTTATTATTTGATGATACATTACAAACGAAGCTTGAACAAATGCGGCAATATTTACTGCATTTGGAGCATGAAGAAGATGCTGAACTTGATCAATTTGGACAGCAATTGCACCAAAAATTACATGACTTCCAGTTAACAACAGGGATTGTTGAAATTGGAGAAGTTATTTCAGTTGCCGATTCAATCGTTTTTGCATCTGGATTAACAGAAATTATGTATAACGAACTCGTTGTGTTTGAAAATGGAATGTTTGGAATTGCGCGAAACCTTGAAGATGGTCAAGTTGGGATTATCGTCTTTGGTCAAGCAGTTGGTATTCGCGAAGGACAAATCGTTGCACGAACATATAAAATCATGTCAGTTCCAGTTGGTGAAGAACTGATTGGCCGAGTGATTAATGCTTTAGGTCAACCGATAGATGGACTAGGGGAAATTCATGCGACACAACAACGTGCGATTGAACAACCAGCTTATGGAGTAATGGATCGTCAAAGTGTTAATGAGCCATTACAAACGGGATTGAAAGCAATTGATGCACTTGTGCCGATTGGAAAAGGACAACGGGAATTAATCATTGGTGACCGTAAAACCGGAAAAACAACAATTGCCATTGATGCAATTTTAAATCAAAAAAATACTGGTGTTGTTTGTGTTTATGTTGCTATCGGTCAAAAAGATACAACAGTACGCTCGGTCGTAAATACATTGAGAGAACATGG
>JBOFQK010000242.1:0-35097 GCA_051660865.1 Culicoidibacterales bacterium
GATAACTTTGTTCTAAACTTTCAAGTTGCTCCTGATTTTTTTGAGCTAGGACAATTAAACTTGCTTCAGTCGGATCACCTAACACTTGATATTTCGGATGTTCAGCAGTTGGCGCTAAAACCCGAGCATTACTACATAACGCTGCAGCTTGAATCAATTGGCGAACTTCAGGCTGATGCCCACTCGCTTGACGTTGTTGATTCAGCACCGTTCCTTTTGGTTCATAACCAACACCAGTGACAGTATACTCAACAGTACCCGCATACACTTTAGAAACTGTCATTTCATTTTGGGTTAAGGTTCCGGTTTTATCTGTACAAATCACACTCGTACTTCCTAGTGTTTCTACTGCTGATAATTTTTTGACAAGTGCTTGTTTTTTGGCCATTCGTTGCACTGCCATTGCCAATGAAAGGGTTACGGTTGGTAAAAGTCCTTCCGGAATAAAGGCAACAATCATCCCTAATGCAAAAATGAATGATTGAGCAACCGGTTCACGAACGAAAAAGACTGCGGCTAAGAAAAAGATTACGCCAAGCGAAATCGCAATCAAAGAAATTTGTTTCGTCAAGCGATTTAATTGTTGTTGGAGCGGTGACAGCTCCTCTTTAACAACTTGCGTCAAGGCCGCAATCGTTCCAAATTGCGTCTGCATTCCCGTCGCAAAGACAAGTGCTTTTGCCGAACCTTGGGCGACATTCGTTCCCGCATAAATAATATTTGTATATTCTGCCGTTGAAACATTCAGCTTTTGGAGTGCTTGAATGTTTTTACGTACAGAACGGCTTTCTCCGGTTAACGTCGATTGATCAATTTGTAAATCTTCCGCCTTAATTAAACGTGCATCGGCACTAATCCGATCACCCTCTTCAAGCAGCATAATATCACCTGGCACAACATCTTGGGCGAAAATTTTTTGTTCTTGGCCATCACGAACGACGCGGACATAACTTGGCAACATATTTTTTAATGCTTCGCTCGCTTTTGAGGCTTGCCGTTCTTGCCAATAGCTAAAACTCCCATTAATAACATTTACTAAATAGACGGCTATTCCTAGTTGCGGCATGCCGGCAAAAAAGGCGACACTCCCACCAACCCAAAGTAATAAAGCCATTAAATGCGTAAAATTACGCAAAAACACAATTAATTGTGGCGTTTTCTTTGGTTGCACTAACACATTCGCTCCGTATTGTGTTAATCGTTGTTGAGCAGCTTGCGTACTCAAGCCTTGGATTGTATCACTTTCAAGCAGCTCTACACACTGCTCAACACTATTTCCTACCATTTTTTCAATATTTTGCATATTTCCCACCTACTTTCTTACCACCAAAGTTCACAGTAACACCTTTTTGATTTAATTGAAGGAAATTGATAATATTCCACGATTCGCTTCGGATACTGTTCCCCAAAACGTTGGCGATATCCTTGCCAAAGTTGATATGTTGTCTGCCAAACACCAACTTCTGCTTGTAATACATTCCAAATTTGTGGCTCAATCACCGTAAATTCGGGTACTAGTGTCGCTAACGTTCGATGTGGTTCGGTGACAATTACCCCTAGCCGATACCGAAAGTGGCCATCTGTTTGCCACTCATCAACAATCCCAACCGCTGTCAAACTCTGCGTATGCATAAATAACATTGCTAATTGACCAGTTCGTTTCAGCTCTTCCCAAAATGCGGTTACATCTTGGTGATTATTTTTTGTCACTAAGCTATAGCCATAAAAGTATAAACTTAATTTCTTTTCTTGATGGATTTTCATCCACTTCACTTCCCTTTTTGCGCTGCACGTTTCCGTTTCAAAATTCCGGTTTCATTCATGTAGCGAATTTTCCCAAAAATTGCTCGTTCTTGCCAAGCACGATCATGGAGCCCAAAACACCAAGCAATCCCAACGTAACCATTTGGATCAAGACCATCAAGTTCGTAAGTATTATTGAGTTGAATTAAAAACTCCCATGCCTGCTCATAACTCTTCGTCCATTCAATGACTTTCTTTCCCCAGTACATACGCAAATAATTATTCATTCTCCCTGTTTCAAGCAGTTGTTGTTGTGCTTGATTCCAAATTGGATCATGCGTTTGGGCTTGCTCGAGTTGCTGATAACTATAAAGGTACTTCCGTTGGTCAGCTTCATGTTGAGCTAAAGTCAACTGCGCCCAGTTTGGTAAGCCTTTAGGAAAATTATCGTAGTCAGCACAATAAAAAACATAATTAATTGCAAGTTCACGACGAACTATTAATTGTTCTAAAAACTGATCAATTTGACTTTGCGGTACGGGTGTGTTTTGTACTTGTAACGCAATATCGATGGGACTAATAAATCCAAATCGTAAATAGGCACTCAACTGCGAACTAGCTTGCTCGTCAAAAGTTGTCTGTAGTTGACCATACTTGACTAATCCTGAACGCAAAAACTGCGCAAGTTGGGCGGCTGCACAAGCTTCACCACCAATAGCAGCAACAGGTTTAACGTGATTCGTAATTTGCCAAAACTGACAAAAATCGGCTGGTTCTAGCCAATGATCACCACTTACTCGACCACTTTGTTGACTAATTGGACTGAGTTGTGGCTGGACTTGCAAATAGTTTGCCAGTTGTTTCATTATTTTGGGACGAAATGTCCCTGCGCTATACTCCTGTTTCGGTGAAGCACTGCGAACCGGCACGACGACATTTGTTTCTATCGCAACAAATTGACACGCTACTCGCTGAGCAATTTGTCGTTGCTGCTGTCGAAATTGGCGTAAATAACTCGTATCACTGACTACTAGCGTTGCTGCTTGACAATATGCTGTTAATTGCTCATCGCCGACTTCACAAATAATTGCGACATCGCAACCAAGGGCTTGGGTCTTTTCGACAAACTCACGTAAACCTGGCAACAAAAAATAATAGTACCGTTGATTTAACTCGGATTGATTTGGTTGCAGTCGATAGACAATTTGCAGTCGTTTTCCTTGCGCCTTCGCACAAGCACACGCATATGCTAACGCTTGATTATAACGGATTCGAAGGGCTGCTTGTGCCCAGTACAAGACATACGCGCCTTTTTCATTGATTGGTTGTTGATTGAGTATGCAATGATTCATTGTAGCGATCCCCCCTTTTCTCAAAATGCGCTCGTATTATAGCACAATTCAACAAAAAAAACGCTTTTTTTCAAAAGCGTTTTTTTATTTCTTAAATCAACTCACACTCAGCTGGATTCGCATGCGCAAATTGCGTCGGATCAGCTTGTAAATTAGTAATAACTGTTTGTGTTAAAGCGACTAATTCGTCTTCATCTGGAAAATAATCAATTTCAACACTTGGCAAAATATCCCAACACAACTTTTCAAAAGTCGCATTAATAAGTTTAGCACTTTGAGCTGACCAACCATATGAACCAAAAGCCATTCCAACTTTTTTCTTCGGCGCAAATCCTTTTAAATAATGTAAAAAGCCGGCTACTTGTGGCATTAAACCATTGTTAAGTACTGGCGAACCAACAAAAACATACTTTGAAACCATCATTTCATGCGTAACTAATGATAAATTATCTTCCGATAAATTATGAATTGTATATGGAATATTTAAGTGTTCACACGCTGCTTGAATCGCCTTTGCCATTGCCGCCGTTGATTGCCACATCGTATCATACACAATGACCGCACGCTGATCAGCTTCATGATTCGACCATTTTCGGTATGATTCTAAAATTTGAGCAATATGTTCGGGTGTCCGGAAAATGACACCATGCGCTGGCGCAATCATCGCACACTTCAAACCACCAACTAATTTCAAAGCATTTTTGACCGGATTCGCAAATGGTAACACAATATTTGCATAATAGCGTTGATTTTCTTCCATCACAATATCCATTGATACTTCGTCTGCAAATCGTTCCCATGTCGCAATTTGTTGACCAAAAGCATCATTTGAAAACAGAATTTCATCTTCAACAACGTACGTCACCATACTATCTGGCCAATGTACCATTGGAATTGTCGCGAATTTTAGTGTCCGCGCGCCAATTGAAATTTCGTCATTCGTTTTTACAAGCTGATATTCCCACGATTGCTTATGGTGGCGCTCCAAAATCGCTTTGCCTTTTACCGAAGTAATAATTTTCGCGTTCGGTGCCACTTTCATCACATCAGGAATACTTCCTGAATGATCAATTTCAGCATGATTACAAATAACATAATCGATTGTGCTAGGATCAATAATTTCACGAATTCTCCGTAATAATTCACCCGCAAATTCTGGTTTAGTACTATCAATTAATGTAATTTTTTCATCAATCAATAAATAGGCGTTATATGTTCCACCTCTTGGCGTTGTAAACCCATGGAAATTACGTAATTTCCAATCAATTGCTCCAACCCAATAAATCCCTTGTTTTAATTCTATCGACATAAAAAAAATAGCTCCCCTCAAGTGTTGTCGTTCTCTTTTCAGTTTAACCGAAAACACCCTTAAAAAGCTATAAAAATGCCCTAATTTATTTCGTATAATTTTTATTGTTCACGACATTCTGGACAAATTCCATAAATTTCAAACTTATGACTTGTCACTTTATAGCCATTCCCAATATACGTTGACATGTAGTCCATTGGGCAAAAATGAATGACATCCGTTTTCCCACAATTTTTACAAATAATATGGTGATGATGATCATGATTTTTCAAACAAGCAACATGATAGCGCCGCTCACCTTCAACTGTTAACTCATCTAAAATTCCTAATTCTGTAAACAGTGTGAGATTTTTATAAATTGTATCATAACTCACATTTGTTTGAAACTGGACTAAAAAATTTTCTTTCACTTGTCGTGCTGAAAGCGATGCATGATCACTTTGAATAAATAGTTGTAAAAACCGTTCGCGTTGTTTTGTATGCTTGAAGTTTTTACTTGTTAACATTTCTAATAATTCTTCTAACGTCATAACGTCACCTGCATTCCGATTTATACTCCTTATTTTAAAGTGTCTTACCTTTTTTAGCAAGTAATCCACCCTTTTTTCCGATTAAGATTGAAAAAACGGAATGTCGCCATTCCGTTTTCGTTCTTAACTTGTGAAAAAGTCAATGACTTCATAAATCACCATTGCTGAATACAGTTCCCCAGTTCCTGTTGTAAATTCTGTTGAATACTTAATTTCGCGAACACGATAACCGTCAGTTTCAACCATTTCAACAAATGCTTCAATGTCACTCGCTAATTTCTCATAGTCTGAGACCATTTTGAAAATTTTAACTTTCATCAGAAAGCCCTCCTTTTTTACCAAATCTCAAAGGGATCAGCTTCGCTTAAAGTTACGATAACTTCCGCATCATACTCATTTCCTTCGATAAATTCAGTGATAATTTTATGTAAATGTTCTTTACACACATGTTCAGCATAATGTCCAATATCGGCAATCATCATTTTCGTTTCGACTGCTTCTTGGGCATCATGATAGCCAACATCACCCGTTAAGTAAATATCAGCTTTTTTCATTTTTGCTTGACGCCAATAGCTACTGCCTGAGCCGCCAAGCACTGCCACGCTTTGAATTAACTTCTGTGGCTGTGCACCAACAATGCGTAATCCCGCTAAATTAAACGCCGTTTTTAACACTTCGACAAAATCTGCTAAGTGCATTGGTTGCGCCAATGTCCCAATCCGCCCTAATCCAAGGACTGCACTTGTTTCTTCTAAGATTACGGTTTCGTATGCTGGCACTTCATATGGATGAGCTGCTTGATAAGCTTTAATCACGTTCGCAACTTGATTTTGAGGCACCCGCATTTCCAATTTTGTTTCTGCTACCAAATTTAGTTCCTGCTTTGTCCCAATTACTGGTTGTGACGTATGTAAAGGCGTAAAGCTACCAATGCCTTCACTTGCAAAACTACAATCACGGTAGCCAAAATATTCATCATCAACTGCTGCAAACACTTGCGCACGTACTGCTTCAAAATCAGCCGTTGGAACATAGCCACTAAATTTGACATATTTTTCAACCGTTGTCGGTGATAGTACTTCGGTATTCAGTAAACCAATTCGGCTCGCTAACCAATCATTTAATCCATTTTTGGCAATATCTAAATTTGTATGCGCTGCATAGACACTAATATCATGCTTAATCAATTGCGCGATCATTTTGCCTTTTGGCGTATCCGTTTGCAATTGTTGTAACGGCATATAAATAAAAGGATGATGAGCAATAATTAAATCAACACCTTGCGCTACTGCTTCATCACAGACACGTTGATCAACATCAAGGGCAACTAAAATTTTTTTTATCGGTTTATTTAAACTCCCCAACTGTAAACCAATTGGGTCTTTTTCCATTGCTAATGCTTTCGGATAGCGTAATTCTAACGCTTTAATTAACGTTTGTCCAACTAAGGTTTTTTTAGCCATGTAGTACCTCCTGAATTTGCGTGATTTCAGCTTGCATAATTGCTGCTTTTTCAAGGGCAGCTACTGAACCACTCGCTTGCATTTGTTCAATTTGATAGGCTTTTTTGCTCATTTCTAATTGCCAAAAATCATGAAAGGCTTGACTTTTCTCAGCAAGTAAATATGGGCCAAACTGTAATTCAATCGCTGTTAATGGTGCAATGACTGCTTGTTTTTTGGCAACAATGATTTCATAAAATTTTTCATTTTCACAAACAATTGTTTCGGCTGTAATCGCAAAGTTGTGGGCCTGTAACCACTCACGAACAAAGTGCGACCCCATATTCGGTTGTAAAATCAATGTTTGCACATCAAACAAATGGGCAGTATCACTTAAAATTTCACTAATTAACTTCCCACCCATTCCTGAAATGGTAATCGTTTCAATTTTATCATCTGCCGTTAAAGTTTGAATCCCACTGCCTAAACGAACTGAAACTTGTTGTGTTAATTGATAATCAGCAACCGTTTGTTTCGCCATTTCATATGGCCCTTTCACAACATCAGACGCAATCGCGTATGAAGCTAAATTATTTTTGATCGCATAGCACGGTAAATATGCATGGTCTGTGCCAATATCGGCCATTCGTGTCTGTTTTGGTAAATACTGTGCGATTGTTTCTAATCGTTTTGAAATTGGTATCATCTTCTTAACTCCTTTTAGCTACTACATTGTAGTGCTATCGTATCATATTTTTATTTCGCTCGCACTACAAATCCGCGTGTTTCGCCAATCATTTTTCATTACTTTCGCTTATTTTTTTTAAAAACTCATGACTAAAAGTTTACTCAAACGAGTTTTCCGAACCTTTTTGCGCTTTTTTGTTTACTAAAAGTACACAAACGCACTCAGACTAAACTTATTAATTACAATTAGTGTGCTTTATAGCAAAAAAAGCTTGATTTTTATTGAAAATTCCGTATAATAAAAAACGTTGTATTAAACTTGGAGTTTATTGTCAGTAAACTCAAAACTTCAAGTTCACAAAGGAGTAGCTTATTATGCTTATCGGAAAAAAATTAAAAAATTTACGCGTCGAAAAAGGTCTCACGCAAGAAGAACTTGGTGAACGTACCGACCTTAGTAAAGGGTATATTTCACAACTTGAACGTGATTTAAGCGTCCCGGCTATCGATACGTTCTTTACAATTTTAGAAGTCCTTGGCTCATCACCAAAAGAATTTTTTGACGAAGAAGAAAGTCGCCAAAAAGTTGTCTACAGTCAATCAGAAATTACTGTCTTTGAGGATGAAGAAAAAGGCTATAAAATCGAGTGGCTCATTCCGGAATCAAATGAAAATGATATGGAGCCAATCAAATTAACTTTACGCAAAGATGGTGATTTCAAAGAATTTGAACCATCACTTTCAGAAACTTTTGCTTATGTCTTAAAAGGGAAAGTTGCGATTCGTCTCGGAAAACAGTTTTTCCGTGCTGAAGCCGGTGAAACAATTTACTTCTATGCTTCAGAGACGCACCAAATTTTGAATGATTTCGATGGCGAAACACAATTACTTGTTGTTGCCACTGATTCATATTTATAAATTTCATTATTTTAGGAGGATATTTTTATCATGAGTAATACGATTATTCGCTTTGAAAATGTGACAAAAATGTACGATGACCAAATTGTACTTGATAATGTCAGCTTTGAAATTGAACGTGGAAAATTTTACACGTTATTAGGACCATCAGGGTGTGGAAAAACAACGATTTTACGCTTAATTGCAGGATTTGTTGAACCTACAAATGGGAATATTTTTATCGATGATAAATGTGTCAATAAAATCCCTGCTAACTTGCGCCCTGTTAATACTGTTTTCCAAGATTATGCACTCTTCCCACATTTAAATGTGTTTGAAAATATTGCTTTCGGTCTCCGAATTAAAAAAGTGAAAGAAGCAGAAATTAAAGAGCGCGTTGCTAATGCGTTAAAATTCGTTAACCTTGAAGACTATCAAACACGTGAAATCACGGAAATGTCTGGTGGGCAACGCCAACGTGTCGCAATCGCTCGGGCAATTGTTAATCAACCACAATTAGTCCTCCTTGACGAACCACTTTCGGCGCTTGATTTAAAATTACGAACTGAAATGCAATACGAATTACGCGAGTTACAACAACGACTTGGAATTACTTTCGTTTTCGTTACCCACGATCAAGAAGAAGCATTAGCCCTTTCTGATGAAATTTTCGTCCTCAATAAAGGTACGATCCAACAATCAGGAACACCGACTGATATTTATGATGAACCAATTAACCGTTTCGTTGCTGATTTCATCGGTGAATCAAATATTGTTGATGGGATTATGCTTGAAGATAATCTAGTTTCATTTGCCAACCGCACATTTGAATGTGTCGATCAAGGATTTAATCCAAACGAACCGGTTGAAGTGATTATTCGTCCAGAAGACTTAGAAATCACGACGCCAGAACTTGGAAAAATTTCAGTAAATGTTGATTCTGAATTATTCCGTGGTGTTCATTATGAAATTTGTTGCTATGATGAATTCAAAAATGAATGGCTTGTTCATAGTACGAAAAAAGTTGAAGTTGGTAGCCAAATCGGTCTTGATTTTGGTTCAGAAGCAATTCACATTATGCGTTTAGGGGAAACAGAAGCTGAATTTGACAAACGTTTGGAAGCTTATGAAGAATAGTCGCTTTGCCAAATTTGCGCTCATCCCCTACGCGCTCTGGATTTTAATCTTTGTTATTGCTCCACTTGGACTCGTTGCCTATAATTCCTTTTTAGATATTGAAGGCAGCTTCACGTTCGCGAACTACGGAAAATTACTTTCTCCAGTTTACATGAAAATGATGTTCAACTCATTTTGGTATGCTGGTTTAGTAACCGCCGTTTCCCTCTTTATTGGTTATCCAGTTGCGTACTTATTATCGCAAACGAAACATAAAGGGTTATGGCTAATTTTGATGATTTTACCGTCATGGATTAATTTATTGTTGAAAACTTACGCCTTTTTAGGCTTACTTGGGACTGAAGGCCTTGTCAATGCTTTTTTAGAAGCGATTGGCGTTGGGACGCAACAACTGTTATTCAACGATTTCAGTTTCGTCTTCGTTTCAACGTATATCTTTATTCCGTTTATGATTTTACCGATTTTCAATTCAATTCAGAAAATCAATCCTTCTCTCATTTATGCTTCACGTGATCTGGGAGCTTCAAACTTGACAACGTTCCAACGTGTCATTTTACCCTTAACGAAAGATGGAATCATGTCTGGATTCCAACTTGTCTTTATTCCAACACTTTCGCTCTTTATGATTACGCGCTTAATTGCTGGAAACCGCGTGATTACACTTGGAACTGCGATTGAACAACATTTCCTCGTAACCCAAGATTGGGGAATGGGAGCAGCGATTGCGGTTGTGCTCATTCTCGTCATGGCACTTGTCATGTATGCGACACGCCGGATAATGAAATAAACTTAAAGGAGCCCTTTTCATGGAACAGAAGAAAAAATGGTTTGCCAATAGCTATTTAATTTTTATTTTCTGTATCCTCTATGCCCCAATTCTTTTCTTGGCCGTCTACTCGTTTAACAGCGGTGGTTCGATGACTGGCTTTGATGGATTTACGCTAGAGTGGTATCAGGAACTTTTTAGTGATACTCGATTATTTATCATCTTATTAAACACTTTAGTCATTGCTCTCCTTTCAGCAACAATTGCGACAATTGTTGGGATTGCTGGAGCATTAGCGATTCATAATATTGAAAAATCAAAATACAAATCGATGTTATTAACATTAAATAACATTTTGATTGTGAGCCCTGATGTGATTATCGGTGCTTCCTTCCTCATTCTTTTTACCGTTTTAGGAATTAGCCTTGGCTTCTTCTCGGTTCTACTCTCGCATATTGCCTTCTCAATTCCGATTGTCGTGATTATGATTTTACCAAAATTAAAAGAAATGAGCCCAACGTTAATTGATGCTGCTCAAGATTTAGGTGCTTCACAGTGGCAAGTTTTCAGCCAAGTCATCCTGCCGTATATCATCCCTGGTATTTTTGCCGGATTCTTTACAGCGTTAACATTCTCACTTGATGATTTTGCCGTAACCTTTTTCGTCACTGGAAATGGCTTCAATACCCTTGCCGTTGAGGTTTATTCACTCGCACGTCAAGGAATTTCATTGAAAATCAATGCCTTATCAACAATTATTTTCGCCGTAACCTTGACACTTGTCCTTGGCTATTATTTCATTTCAACTCGCCAAAAATCAAAAACGATTGGAGGAAATAACTAATGAAAAATTTAGTTCGTGCCTTTATCGGAATTTTAATTATTAGTTTTGCACTGTTATTTGCCATTGATTATCTCAATACCGCTGAAGGTTACTCTGGTGATAACACCTTAACAATTTTCAACTGGGGTGACTACATCGACCCTGAATTAATTGATCAATTTGAAGACGAAACGGGAATTAAAGTTATTTATCAAACGTTCGATTCGAACGAAGCAATGATGACAAAAATCGAGCAAGGTGGAACAACGTATGATATCGCTGTTCCCTCTGATTACACGATTGCTAAAATGATTGATGATGACTTACTCATTCCACTTGATTACAGTAAAATTGTTGGGCTTGAAAATATTGACGAGCGTTTCCTCGATATTTCGTTTGATCCTGATAATATTTATTCAATCCCCTACTTCTGGGGAACAGTCGGAATCGTTTACAATCCTGAATTACTTGACGGTCTAGAAATTACTAGTTGGAACGATTTATGGGATGAAAATCTCGAAAATCAAATTTTCCTTGCCGATGGTGCCCGTGAAGTTGTCGGAATGGCGTTAAATAGTATTGGTTACTCTCTGAACTCAACTGATACTGCAGAATTAGCAGCCGTTAGTGGTAAACTTCAAAGTTTAATGCCAAATGTGAAAGCAATTCTTGGTGATGAAATCAAAATGCTTTTAGCAAATGAAGAAGCTGCCGTTGGCCTTGTTTGGTCTGGTGATGCCGCCGAAATCATGTATGAAAATGAAGCACTCACTTATGTTATTCCCGAAGAAGGTACAAACCTTTGGTCGGATAACTTAGTTATTCCTAAAACGGCAAAAAATCTTGATGCCGCATATGAATTCATTAACTTTATGCTCCGTCCTGAAGTTGCTGCCCAAAATGCTGATTACGTTGGTTATTCTACACCAAACGCTGCTGCTCTTGAGCTCATGGATCCTGAAGTAACTGAAGATGAACGCTTCTATCCTTCAACTGAAGTGACTGATGAATTAGAATACTACACAAATATTGGAAAAGCTAATCTTGCTAAGTACAATGATATTTTCTTAGAATTCAAAATGTCTGGTCAATAACAAAAAACCGCCCCGCTACAGCTTGTGAAGGGGCGGTTTTTGTTATTCTACTTTTTTAAGAAAGACATAGTGTGTCGGTGTTGAGCGTTCAGCTACGTACTGATAGCGTTGTGTTTGAATGCGTTGCAGTTGCTCGACAGTCATTACCGCTTCAGTAATGCAAGCATGTAAAAATTGACCACGGGCAATTTTGGCATATGTTGCCAAACGTTTTGGTTTGTCTTGCTCAAAGCTTTCCACAAAATCAATCGTAATCGCCGTTTTTGGTAATAAGCGGGCAAATTCACTTGATGCTAAATTAATACAAATTTGGTCTGTGACCAGTGGTGTGATTTGCGCTTGCCAATACTTTGTCAGTGATTGTCCTTCATATGTCAGCGCTTGTTTCAAATCAAGTCGATACGGTAAGATTCCATCGAATGGCCGTACATATCCATATACTGCCGATAAAATAACGACTTGCTCAGCTAAATATTGGTGTTGCTTTTTTGTGTATGCATCAGGCTGCAATTGTTGAAAGACACTCCCTTGATATAAATCAATTGCTGCAACGGGCTCACTCACTTGATAAGCTGCTTGTACTTGGCTGACTTGCTTAGCTGAGAGTTTAAATTGTTGTTGGAGTTGCTCACTTGATAATGCTTGTAACTCTTGACGTAATTGTTGAGCTACTTTCGCAAAGACTGGCTTTTGCATCAATTTATGTTTACGCTCGATTTTCATCGTTTTACTCGGTGATAAAAAAAATAACATGTCTCATTCTCCTTTAATGGTCCTCGCTCTCATTATACTGATTTCCTGACGAGATTAAAAGACTTATCCGGATTCACCTAAACGTGCTGTTCACCAACGCTTTTGTGATCCGACTGATCAAAACCTTTAAAATTTTGCAAAAAAAAAACACGCTTCGTGGAAGAGTGTTTTTTTTGCGTAACTTGTGGTCCATTAGCCTTTGGCCACACTCTTATTTTATCATGTGTCTGACAACTAAAAAATAAATTTATCGTGTAAATTTATAAAACTTTCAAAAAAACACGATGAAAGTCAACTTATTTTTACTCCGAACACATATTTCCTTAGCCTTGATTCTTCTGCCAGTAGGCTACTGCTTGTTTATGAATGACTTCAGTTAACTTGGTAATTTCCGTTAATAACTCTTCGTTTTTTTGCTGTACTTCGGCCACAAGTATCATTTCTTGCTCATCGTTTAAGACTGATTGGGCTAATTGTGTTCTCCTTGTTCCTGATGCGTTTGTTCGCTTGCAGCTTCAACCTGATTATTGCTACACGTACTCATGATTGTGATCTTCCTTTGATTTTAAATATCTTCCACCATAACAAACTGCTTCCAGCCTCCTCGCTTTTAGCTTGGTAAATTGATTGAAAAAACCCTTGTATTTCACTTAAGCTAAAAATGTTTTTTGCTTTTAACTTTATTTTTTAGCGTTTTTCTCATATAATTAGTTAGTATGCAAAGTTTTTTCAAAGGAGGATTTATTTTATATGAAACATAATACTGAATTTCTGGGTACGGCACCGCTTGGTAAAGTTTTAACCCAAATGTCTGCCCCAATGGTAGTTGGCTTTATTGTTCAAGCCTTATATAACATTGTCGATACAATGTTTGTCGGTCAATCGGTTGGTGCACTTGGGATTGGTGCACTTGGGATTGCTTTCCCACTCCAAATCATTTTAATGGCAATTGGAAACTTAATCGGTGGTGGTGTTGCCGTCATTATTTCGGTCGAATTAGGTAAAAAAAATCATGCCGTTGCGAATCGGGTCCTCGGTTCAGCAATTGTAGCCGTAGTTGCCATTGCGACATTGACTGCATTATTATTATTCCCATTCTTACCACAAGTATTAACATTATTTGGTTCAACTGCCGAAATTTTACCTGGTGCGGTTACCTATATGAACTACATCTTGTTAGGAATTCCATTCTTCGCCTCAACAATGGTTATCAACCAAACAATGCGCGCAGAAGGAAAACCAAAAATTGGGATGACTTCAATGGTTATTGCTGCAATTGTCAATATTGTTCTTGATTACATCTTGATTTTCCCAATGGGTATGGGAATTGAAGGAGCAGCAATTGCAACTATGGTTGCCCAAATGACGGGGTGTGCGGTAACTGTAACTTATGCATTTATTTTAAAACATGCGTTTGTTCGTCCAAAATTAACACGTAGCTTCTCTGTCTTTTTCAAAGATTTAAAAGAAATTATCCAACTTGGCTTCCCAACATTCTTCAATAACGTCTCTTCATCATTAGTAATGATCGTTGCTAACAATTTATTACGTTATTTTGGAACTTCAGACGATATTGCTGTTTACAGTACAGTCTCGAAAATTTTACAATTTATCACAATGCCGACTTTCGGAATTGCGAGTGGTGTGCAACCAATTGCTGGTTATAATTTAGGTGCCAAAAACTTCGGACGAATCCGTGGTGTCTATCGCTTAGCATTACAAGTAACCTTTGCGTTACTCATTGTCCTCGGTGGTATTATTTTGATTTTCCCAGGACAAATTTTAACTTTATTTGTTACTGATCCTGAATTTATTGCCTTCTCAATTCAACCAACGCGAATTGCCTTCTTAGGAATTTTCATGATGGGATTCTCAATGGTCAGCTCAATCACTTTGCAAGCAATTCAACTGCAAAAACAAGCAAACTTCGTGTCGTTATTACGTCAAGTCGTTATTTATGTGCCTCTAAGTTTAATCCTGACTTTCGTTTTCAATGCAATTGATCCACAAATTGCCGTACTTGGTGTTTGGGTTGCTTTCCCAATCGCTGATATCGTCGCTGGTATCATTGCCTTTATCATTACGAATCGTGCATTATCACACTTAATTGAAAAACACGAAGCTACACCAACTGCTACACCAGCCGTTGAAGCTGAACTTGCTTAAACTCAACAAAAAAACCACAACCGATAAGGTTGTGGTTTTTTTGTTAGAATAACTCAGTAAAGTTTTTCTTTAATAGTTTAATCCGTGTTTCGTGGAAAGTTGGATGCGCTGCTAAGAACGCTTCAACATCGCCAGTAATTTCAACTGTTTCGATGACATCACCTTCAGTTACACGGTTAACAACTGCTTGGTCAGCTTCAGAATTCACTTCACCAAAAATTGTATGGGCATGGTTTAACCAAGGTGTTGGTATATGTGTGATGAAAAATTGCGAACCATTTGTATTCGGTCCTGCATTTGCCATCGCTAATTTACCTGGTGCATCAAAGATCATGTTCGGCGTAAATTCGTCACCAAAGTTATAACCTGGGCCACCCATTCCTGTTCCCGTTGGATCTCCACCTTGGATCATGAAATCTTCAATCACGCGGTGGAATTTGATTCCATTGTAAAAACCAATGCTTGCTAATGTGACAAAGTTCACAACTGTTTCTGGTGCTGTCTCAGGAAATAATGTCAAATGAATTGTTCCTGCTGATGTAATCATTTTTGCTTCTAATTGCATGTTGTATTCTCCTTTAGTTGAATTAGTTTCATTATAGCATATTCAATTTACTCTGCACTGAATATTTACTATTTTTCAATTGAAATTTCGCGAATATCTTCAAGATAGAAAACATTTTCGTCAATTTCTAGACTTTCAGGTTCGCGCTCAAATTCATCAGCATCTACCCAAATTGCAAATCCACGGTATGTTTTCCCATCGATTGCTTTTAAGACAACATTTTTTTTGTGAAACTCATAAAGATCAGTTACTTTCATTGTTCTGTCTCCTTTTTCGTTAATTTTTGGAACATTGTGAGGCGGAAATCGCGGACATTTGAACCATAATTTCCTTTGTGATACGGCATTACTTTTGCTTCAAAACAAATCGTGTCACCACTATGATACGGTGCCAATTCTGCAAAGGCAGTTGTATAAGTCGTCCATAAATGATCGGTTATTAACTCACCCGTTTTTTGCAAACGCACATCAGTTAACAACAATGTTTTACCTTCGTCATAACTGTTACGTTTTTCACCAAAGCGCATGACTTTCGCTTCACAAGCAATAACTTGATTGGCTAACGTTAAAAGTGGTCTTACAGCCCCAGCTGCTTGCTTACGCAATTGGGCTAAGTCTTTTAATGTTGCTAAACGGGTGAATTCAGCCGCTTGTGCCAACTCTTCAAAAACATCATAGCCTTGTTCACCGACATAAATCATCGCTTCTACCGCTTGGACTTGGGCAAATAATTGCTCAATCAACACTTGTGCTTCAGCAGTAAAAGGCATCCCTGTTCGGTAGTAATCACCACTATTGTAGTCAATGACTGCCAACTGATAATGTCCTTGTGGGCGAACAACTTCAATCACAAGTTGTTCCGGATCATAGCCACCAGCAAAATTAATACCACGAACTTCAATAATTTCATTCGCTTTGATTTCTGTCATTTCCAATGTTTGATAATGAATCATAGGTTCTCCTTCAATTTTCAGGTTCTTGATTCATTATACCAAAAAAATTCGAGAAACGATACAGCTTCCAGTCTTTGTCAATAAATTATTTTTGTGTTTCTAGCTCAATCATTTCAACCGCAGCTTTTAAAATTCGCATTTCCTCAACCGTTAAGGTCACACCTTTCGCCATCTTCTCGTGGTCAGGTGCCCATTCACGTAAATCATATTTGGCAGGATGTCCATTCCAACTAATAATATTTAGTTCTTTTGTCCAGCCTTGATTTGATTGTGATAAAATTCCTAGATTTTGTTCAATTGTGTACGTAAATTTTTCCATTGTCTCGTACTCCTTCAGTTGATTTTTTTGAAGCCTGAAAACTTGCTTCACTATATATATTCTCTGAATTTGATCTTTTGGTTCAAAAAAATCAATTTTTTCCAGAAATTTTATTTTTTCCAACTAAAAAGCAGTAAAAGCCAAATGCTAGTCATGCTAACATTTGGCTTTTTTTATTCAACAAATTGATTATGATACAGCTCAGCATAAAAGCCAGCTTGGTGCATCAACTCTTGATGCGTTCCTTGCTCAATAATTTCCCCATCACGTAAGACAATAATTAAATCGGCACGTAAAATGGTTTTTAAACGATGGGCAATGACAAAGCTTGTCCGTCCATGAATAATATTATCCATCGCTGTTTGAATTTTCGCTTCCGTAACTGTATCGACATTACTTGTGGCTTCATCTAAAATCAATAAATCAGGATTAGTTAAAATTGTCCGTGCAATACTTAACAATTGTTTTTGTCCAGTACTAAAGACACTAGAAGCATTCGTCACTTCAGTCTCGTAACCTTGCTCCAAACTCATAATAAACTCATGTAAATTCGCCAATTTTGCAGCTGCTTCTACTTCTTGAGCAGTTGCCTCACGTTTTCCATAAACAATATTTTCGCGAATTGTTCCCGCAAAAATTGTTGCTTCTTGTAAAACAATTCCGACTTTTTCTCGTAATGAGTCTAGCGTATACGTCTGAATATTTTTACCATCAATTGTAATCACACCTTGATCGACATCGTAAAAGCGATTCATTAAATTCATCACTGTCGTTTTCCCCGAACCAGTTGGACCAACGAGCGCAACCATTTGGCCTTTTTTGACTTGCATACTAATATCTTTGAGGACAACTTGTCCCGAATCATAACCAAAGCTGACATGCTCCATTTCCACCGCACCAACAATTTGTTCAATTGGTTGGGCATTTGGACTATTAACCACATCACTTTGTTGTTCAAAAACTCGTGATACACGATTGGCCCCTGTTAAAGCTAACTGTAAAATATTGTATTGCGAGGCAATTTGGCTTAACGGTTGGAAGAAGCGCTGTGAATATTGAACGAAGGCAACTAGCAGCCCAATTGTAATCGTACCCTCAATTGCTAAATTACTTCCTACGAAAATAATAATCGCCGTATTCAGCAAACTAATTCCTTGAATCATCGGAAATAAAACACCTGAATAAATTTGGCCTTTAATTGATGTTTTTTTCAACACTTCATTTTGCTTTAGAAACCCTTCAATTGTTTCTTCCTCAAGGCCATAACTAATTATTACTTTCTGACCTGAAATTTTTTCATCGATATACCCATTCAATTCGCTTAATCGAGCTTGTTGGGCATCGACATAATACTTAGCTTTTTTGACGATAATTGAAGATAAGATAATCACGATTGGTCCCATAATTAACGTTACTAGTGCTAAGCTCACATTTTCTCGCAACATCATGATTACAATTCCAACTAATAAAGCCAGATTTGATAACACTTGAATTAAGGACTGACTCATCATCGTTGAAATATTATCAATATCATTGGTAAAGTTACTTTGAATTTCACCATCACTACTTTGATCAAAAAAACGAATTGAGAGTGATTCTAACTTTTTAAACAGTTGAATCCGCATCGCATTTGTTGCTTTTCCGGCCATTGTTGACATCATGTAATTTTGAATTAATAGTCCGATAGTTGTCGCTAAAAAGGCACTCATCAAAAAGATAATCGCATCATTGAAGCTTGCTTGAGCCGTAACTGGATCAGCATTGGGGACAAACTGGCTTGTCACATATGTTGCGAGTGCATCAATTGCTTCGCCTAAAAGCAGCGGTGAAACAACTTGAAAATATGTTGATGTTACAATCATAATTGTAACGACAACAAGCTGCCAACGATATGTTCGAACATATTGCCATAAAAAGCGAATACTCGCTAAATTTTCTGTTATTCCTGTGAGTTTAGTTTTCATCGCCATCAGCTCCAATCCCTTTTTGTGTTGCGTAAATTTCTTGATAAATCAGACTCGTTTCAAGTAACTCCGCATGTGTGCCGATCGCATCAATTCGCCCTTGATCAAGGACAATAATTTTATCAGCTTGAATAACTGACGAAATTTTTTGAGCAACGACAAACAAGGTTGTCTCACTCAATTCACGATCAAGTGCCTGTTTAACGAGTTTTTCTGATCGAGCATCAAGGGCACTCGTACTATCATCTAAAATCAAAACACTCGGCTCACCAACGACCCCTCGCGTAATTGATAACCGTTGTTTTTGTCCGCCAGAAAAATTACTCCCACGTTGGTAAACTTCTGAATCATAACGGGCTTCTAAACGTTCAATAAATTCACGAGCTTGTGAAATACCAGCCGCATACTCCATTTCCGCTACCGTTGCATCAAACTTTCCATGCCGAATATTTTGCGAAACCGTTCCTGAAAATAATAATGCTTGCTGCAACACAATCGCTACACTTTGACGAAGTGATTGCTTAGGAATTTGCGTTAAATCAATCCCACCGATTTTAATTTTACCTTCGTTTGCTTCATATAAACGTGCTAATAACTGAACTAATGTTGTTTTACCCGAACCAGTTGCCCCAACAATCCCGACAAATTCACCAGCTTTAACAGCAAATGAAACCGATTTTAAAGTCGGTGTTTCATCCCCAGCATACGTAAATGAAACGTTCTCAAAACAAACATCACCAACTAGTTTTAAGTCAGGACCAGCTTGATACGTAATTTCTGATTCCGTTGTAAAAATTTCTTGAATTCTTCGCATCGAAACCATTGCTCGCGAAACAGTAATTAATAGCGTCCCACCAATAATCAACGCCATCATAATTTGGAAGAGATAACTCGTAAACGACACAACTTCACCAATGACTAATGGATCAACAACTGCTAATTCACTCGCAAAATAAATCGCTGAACCGACAGCAAGATTCGCCAACAACATGAATGTTGGAATAACTGTGGAAAAAATATGACCAATCGAAATTGTTGTTTTGGCTAATTGGTTACTATTAACTTCAAACCGTTCGATCTCATGTTGTTCTTGAACAAATGATTTGACGACGCGAACACCTTCAAAATTTTCTTTAATCACAGTATTCACTTTATCTAAACTCGTTTGTAATCGTTTAAAGAATGGAATTGCACGCACTAAAGCTAAAGCTAACAAAACGAGGACGCTGACAATTAATAAGACAATAATCCACCACAACTCCGGTAAAGCTTGCATTGCTAGCACAAAACTACCAATAAATAAAATTGGAATTTGGAACAATGATTGGACAGTCATCATCACAAACATCTGAATTTGGTTAATATCATTCGTTAATCGGACAACTAAATTACTCGTACTAAAAGTCTCGATATTCGTAAATGAGAAAGTCTGAATTTTCTTAAATGCATCTTCACGAATCGCGGCTCCCATTCCTAACGAAATTTTCGCACCTAAAATCGTATTGATAATCCCCGCAATTAAGCCTAACAACCCAACACCAATTAAAATCAAACCATATTGCTGAATAATCGTTTGATCTGGACCGGCTTGAGCGGCAATTCCTTCGTTAATAATTGTTTGTAACAATCGCGGTTGCGCTAACATCGCGCTCGCTGAAACGATAACACAACTAATTGAAATCATGAATAATAACCGATACCCAGTTAAATATTTCCCCATTATTTTCATCTTATTCACTCCATTTTATCTTTTTTTACTACTTGCTGATTGTATCATTTACTTTACTTGATACAATCAGCAAATGCTGTTTTTTTCCTGTTTTTTTCAATAAAAAAACAGCACTTTTCGTGCTGTTGTTTAATTGTCGTTGACTAACTTATCATCGTCAATAAAATACTGTTTCTCAATAAAGCGTGCAACAACATATAAGCCGAACATCCCAATTAAACTACCGATTAGGAACAATGGATTATCAAAAATTTTCGTCACTCCTCGGCCAATCAAGGTAGAAAAAGCAATCGCAATAAATTTTCCACCTAACAAACCGATAAAGAAGGTCTTTTTGCTAATATTCGCTAAACCGGCCGTTACATTAAGTAGCGCTGATGACACAATCAACGTCATCGGTCCATAAAGAATAAAAATAACAATAAGTCCACGACGTTCAATTTTTTGTAATAGTCGTCGCATTCCTTCCGTTTGTTTGGGCATCCGTTGTTCAATCAAATTCCAAACCCAATCGTGAATTAAATAACGAATCGCTAAGAAGACGACATATGAGCCAAGGGTTGTTCCGATCCAAGTGTACAAAAAGCCAATCACCGGTCCAAAAACAACGACATTCAAGACCGTCATCCCCATTAACGGTAAAAACGGTAAAAACGATTCAATAAATGGTAACCCAATCCCTAAAATCGGTCCTAAAAAAGCATAGTTCGTAAAAAGAAATTGAATCAAGGTACTGCTATGTTCAAACCAATAAACTAGCTGTTCAAATAATATTTGTGCCCATGCAGCCATGACTTCACTCCTTTAGTTTACTTCATAATTTGTTGGCATCTGTGCAATTAAGCCCCGAACTAATTGGACAAATTGATTGTGCACACGGTTCGCAACTTCCATAACTTCACTATGGTCAAGGGCGGCATCAATCACACCAGCGGCCATATTCGTAATACAAGAAATCCCCACGACTTGCATATTTGCATGGTTTGCCACAATTACTTCTGGTACTGTTGACATTCCCGCAGCATCACCACCGATAATCCGTGCAAATCGAACTTCCGCAGGAGTTTCATAGGCTGGACCAGTAAAGCCAACATAGACCCCTTCTCGAACCGGAATTGCTAACTTCGTAGCGACGGTTTTCGCCACTGCTCGTAAAGCTGGTGCATAGGCATATGTCATATCTGGAAAACGCGTTCCAAATTCAGCAATGTTTTCTCCAATTAGCGGTGATGTTCCCATTAAATTAATATGATCAGTAATTAACATTAATGTGCCTGGTTCGAATGTCGTATTAATTCCCCCAGCCGCATTTGTCACAATCAGTTGTTTGACACCTAATAATTGCATCACCCGAATGGCAAATGTTGCCGTTTGCATCGAAATTCCTTCATAAAAATGAACTCGGCCTTGTAAAGCAATGACCGTTTTCCCTTCCAATTTCCCAACGACTAAATTTCCGGCATGACCAACAACTGTTGACTGTGGGAAATAAGGAATTGTTTCATACGGTAAGACGATTTTATCCTCAATTTGATCTGCTAGACTTCCTAATCCTGAACCTAAAACAAGACCAATTGTTGGTTGTTCTGTAATATTTTGTTGAATATGTGCTACTGCTGCTTGCACTTGTTGAAAATATGTTTGTGCCATTATTCATTCAATCCTTTAACTCTAAATTCACACGTAAAAGCGTGCCACCTTCATTATAACATTTTTAGTTGTATTTTTCGATAAATTTTACAACCTTCGAAATCGCTTCCTCACTCTCAGGTACAAATGGAGTTGCGAGCTGAAAAACGTGCCACATTTCCGGGAAAATTTCAAATTCACAAACGACTCCATACGCTTTTAGTTTTTTAATCATTGCAATACTATCCGCTAATAACACTTCGTCGGCTCCAACTTGAATTAACGTCGGTGGAAATTCATTTAACTCCTCGAATAAGGGTGAAATTTTCGCACTCTCGGCCGGATAGCCACTTGCATACAATTTAGCGGCTTGTTGTAAAACTGTTAGCGTAATAATCGGATCAACAAGCTGCGTCCGTTGCAACCGAAAACTTAAATCAACCCAAGGTGAAAATGTCGTGAGCGATTGCGGTAATCTCCGCTGCTGATCGCGCAAAACTGCAATCATTGCAAAGGCTAATCCCCCACCTGCTGAATCACCTACAACATGGATTGGTAACATTTGATGTTGTTGCTGCAGCCACTCATAAAAGCTGACCATCTCTGCTAATGCACCTGGAAATGGGGTTTCTGGTGCTAATGAATAATTCATCACATACACAAACGCCTGACTTAATTGCGCCAATCGACTCGTCAATCCTCGATGGGTGAGACTCGAACCTTTCAGATAAGCACCGCCATGAACATAACAAATCACTTTATTTGGCGCTTTTGTCGCTTGGAGTTTTTCAACTTTTTGGCCGAAGACTACCATTTCAGTGATTTGAACCGCTTTTGTTAGCGGCTGTAATTGCGCCAACTTGAATTCTTGCTGTCGTTGCTTCATCAATGATTGTCTTTGCTGATATCGACTAGCTACTTGTGAACTAACTTTCATAATTCGTCCTTGCCAACTGAGTGACATCGCCCCCACATCCCTTCTCAGTTTTATTTTACGCATTTGAATTTCAAACACAACTTATCTTTCACTTACTAATCACTTAAATTTTGATACCGTTAACAACAGCTTAACGATTGCCAAGGACACCGCTTTCACCGTATACTGAGAAATGTATTTATTATTAAGGGGGAATTATTTATGGAACTGACTTATACACTTGGCCGTGGCGCTTGGCGCACAATCGCTGAAGGTAATGAAAAAGAATGGCTCATCACGAATGGAATTGGTGGTTTTTCTGGGCATAGCGTCAGTGGTGGTGGCTTTCGCTCTTTCCATGCTTATCTAGTTGCTGCTTTCAATCCACCGGTTGAACGCTTTGCCGTTTTAACACGGACGCAAGAGCAAATCACAATTAACGGCCGTGAATATGATTTAACTTCACAACAATATGTCAACGAAGCCAAAAATGGCCAACAGTATTTACAAAGGTTCAGCTTCGATGCCCTTCCGCAATACCTTTATCAAGTTGAAGATGTTTCAATCGTCAAAACAATTGCGCTTGAGCAACGTAAAAACACGGTCGTTGTTTGCTATGAAATTACGAATGGGATGCATGAAGCAACTTTTAATATCGTTCCACTTTTTAACTACCGTTCATCTGGCAACTATAGTGAAAAAGCTGATTTACATTTCGATACGACCCAAACAGTCGATACAATTCAACTTCGTCCACTGAGTGAGCCAACGCGAATGATTCAATTATTTGCATCAACTGGAACATTTCACGATCGCGCCTTACGGCCGACAAGTGCTGCAACACCAAATTATTTAATTGAAGAAAATCATTATTATGAATTTGATAATCGCAATGGTGGCCGTGCACTCGATAATCACTACACACCAGTAGATATTCGTGTCACCTTCGCACCTTTTGAAACCAAAAAGTTTTATCTCAAATGTACAACTGAAGCCCTCGATTCACGTGATGGGTTTGAAATTGTTGCAGCTGCTCAAGCCTATGCACAAACGTTACTGACGCAATCACAACTCAGTGATCCTTTCGCACTTAATCTTGTCAAAGCTGCTGATAACTTTATTGTTGACCGCCACAGTACTGGTTTAAAAACGATTTTAGCTGGCTATCCTTGGTTTGCTGATTGGGGCCGTGATACAATGATTGCTTTTGAAGGGTTAACCTTATCAACCAAACGTTTTGCTGATGCTCGCGAAATTTTAGAATCCTTTGTTCGCTATATTAAGAACGGACTCGTTCCTAATGTCTTCCCCGATACTGGTGCTGATCCCCAATATAACACTGTTGATGCCTCACTTTGGTATATTCAAGCAGTCTATCAATATTTACGCTATACCGGTGCTGAAACTGACTATCAATTTGTTGAAACGAAACTCTATCCGAAAATGAAAGAAATTATTCAAGCGTATTCAACGAAAACTGATTTCTCAATTGGGATGGATACAGATGGACTCATTTATGCGGGGAGTGGGCTTGATCAAGTAACTTGGATGGATGTCCGCGTTGGTGAGTTGGTAGTCACACCTCGTCATGGTAAACCAGTCGAAATTAATGCCCTGTGGTATAACGCCCTACACATTATGGCTGAATTAGCAACGCATTTCGGCGATGATCCGCTTGGCTATACAACCTTAGCAACCAAAGTCAAAGCCTCATTTACTGCTAAGTTTTGGAATGCTGAAACAAACTGTTTATATGATGTTGTTGATGCGTTTGATCCAAGTATTCGTCCTAATCAAATTTGGGCGATTTCCTTACCATTTACAATGTTAGAACCTGCTCAAGAGTTAGCTGTCGTCCAAACTGTCTATAGTAAGCTCTATGCGACTTATGGACTTCGCTCACTGAGCTTTGATGATCCCCGCTATCAGCCTCAGTATTTAGGTAAACTTTTAAACCGTGATCTTGCCTATCATATGGGGACAACCTGGGCCTTTCCAATCGGCGCCTTTATTAGTGCCTATTGTAAAGTTCATCAGTATTCACCAACGGCAATTCAACGGGCGCACACGATGTGCCACGTGTTTGCCGACCATTTACAAGATGGCTGTTTAAATGGCATTGCCGAAATTTTCGATGGTGACTTTGCTGCGACAAGTCGTGGTTGCTTCACTCAAGCGTGGAGCGTTTCCGAAGTTTTACGTGCCTACGTCAGCGATGTTTTACCTTATATGTAAACGACTTTTAGGAGGAATTTTTTATGTTTGAAACGTTTATTACGACAATTGATGCTTTCAATCGTGAACGACAAATCACTGTTTATTTACCTCATGATTATGCAACTTCAACTCGACAGTATCCTGTCGTTTATCTTCACGATGCTCAAAACCTTTTCGATGATGCTCGTGCCTTTGGTGGCCAAGCATGGCGCATTCAAAACTATTTTAATCTTGAGCACTTACCCCAAGCAATTATCGTCGCCATCGATAATGATGAACAGTTCCGCCTTGATGAATATAGTCCATTCCCGATTAGTAACTATGCCCGTTCCCTTTTAACTGGGCAAAACGTTTCCCAAGCTCAAGGGATTGCCTATATTGATTGGTTAGTTCATGGTCTAAAACCGACAATTGATCAGCTTTATCGAACATTACCAGCCGCTGAAACAACCGCGATTGTTGGTTCAAGTATGGGCGGATTAATTTCATTGTATGCTGGTATTGCTTATCCTGATATTTTCGCTAATTTAGGCGTCTTATCGCCAGCCTTCTGGTTTTGTAAAGCCGCAATCACTGAATTTTTACAACAGCATCCGTTGAAAGAAACGAGCCGTGTCTTTATGAGTGTTGGTACCCTTGAAGGTGGTGGGATTGCCCACGATGAAGATTATTTAACTGACGCCATCGACATCAAAACGATTTTAAGTGAACAAAACTGTACGCTTGAATTTATCATTACGCCTTTAGGTAAACATCACGAAAGCGCTTGGGAGCCATTAACGAGCCGTTGGGCCCAATTTTTCCACCTTATTAGCTAAAAAAATCCGCCAATGGCGGATTTTTTTTCATTTTCGTCGATTTAACTTTTTTTTCAAGCTTACTTTTGTTATAATTGATAAGATATTTTTGAAAAAAAGGCGGTTATTTTTATGACTCAAGTTCAACCAAAACTTTCAATGAAAGTTAGTTTTTATCTTATCGGAATGATCTTCATCGGATTCGGTGTCGCAGCTATTATTACTTCTAATCTCGGTGCCGGTTCATTCGATGCCTTCGTTGCTGGTCTAGCAAGCCAAATTGGCTTAACCCTCGGCTTAACGATGAATCTTATTGCAATTACCTTTTTACTCGTCGCAGCTATCGTTGAGCGAAAAGCACCTCGTTTCCTTTCACTAATTACTTCAATTATTTTAGGAGCAATTATTGATTTCTGGATGTTAGTTGTTTTCCAAGACTTTATTGCAGTTACATTACTCTCACGTTGGTTCTTCCTGATTGCCGGAAGTCTTGCAATCTCGTTTGGAGTACCATTAATGATTAGCTCGCGTATGCCTTTAAATCCAACTGATGTGCCAGTTATTGTCATGACTGAACAACTAGGGTTGAAAATTGGTACTGCGAAACTCATTTTCGATGGAACAATGCTGATTCTTGCCTTTTTACTTGCTGGACCAATTGGAATTGGGACAATTGTTATTACCCTTTCACTTGGACCAATTATTGGAATTCTAAGCCGTAAAACCGAACACTGGATTCATATTAATCCATTAAAAAAATAATTATTAAAAAAGCCTTCTAGACGAAGGCTTTTTCTCTTGTTTTATTTCAGCTAATTTTCTTGAAAGCGTTGATTGGCTAATAACAATTCGCTAATGATCAACGAAGAAGTCCCAATCGCAAATCGAATATCCTTTTGGAGACTATGTGGTGTTGCTTGGTAGAGTTGCTCATATTGTAACAGACGCTGATGATATGTTTCAAGGTTCGTACTAATCTTCGTAATTGGTCGTAACTCAAGCTCCGAGTTTTTAAATTTTCGACTTAATTTATGTAACGCTACTTCGTAACGAAAATGCGCCCGAAAATTATCGCTAAACATTTCATAATAGACATGTGGAAAGCAATGGTAATCTGACGTAAAATGACAAATTAAACCAAGTAAATAAGACAACTTGATCGCATTCTTCTTCGTCCATTTTGTTTCAACGACCGTTTTCATTTGCCGATACACAAAATGTTGACTATCTTCACGATAATGGTGCATGCCAAAAAACAAATGTGGATGTAAATCTGGAGCAATAGCACCATACCGGAAAATTTTTGCTTGTAGCTTCATTCCCGATAAATGTTCAACATTCATTTGAACATGTCGTGCAATTAAGCGATGGGTTGGTGATAGCATACTCAATCTCAACTTTCTTTTATCTTCTTGGTTTTATTATACTTTTTTTTAACAGTTTTTGCAGTTAAAAAAAAGTATTTTTTCCATAAATTAAAAAAAAGACTAGCAACTTTGTTCAAAAGTTGCTAGTCCGCTGTTGCTTTTCGTAATTAGAATAGTTGGCCATTCATCATAAAGAAGGCTAAAATAATAATCCCCAAGACAATACGATAGTATCCAAACACTTGGAAATCGTGTTTACGAATGTAATCAAGTAAAAACTTAATCGCTAAAACTGAAACGAGAAATGAAACAAGCGTTCCAACCCCGAGAACAATCCATTCCATCCCACTAAAATCAAAGCCTGTTTTCACTAACTTTAAAGCACTTGCCCCTAACATAGTTGGAATCGCTAAGAAGAATGAAAACTCCGTCGCAACATAGCGTGATGTTCCTAATAATGTCGCCCCAATAATTGTTGCTGCTGAACGTGATGTTCCTGGAATTAACGCCAAACATTGGAATAAACCAATGAAGACAGCTTTGCGATAACTTAATTGTTTAAAGTCTTCAATGCTTGGTGTCTTATGACGTCGTTCAAGAGCAATCATAATCACCCCGTAAACAACTAGCATCGTCGCAACGGTAATCGGATTAAAGAAGTGCAACTCTAACCAATCGTCAAATAGTAATCCTAAAATGGCTGATGGAATCACCGCCACAATTACTTTCGCCCATAAACGCCACGTTGATTTTTTTTCACGTTTGGTTTTTGTTGGACTTAATGGATTTAATTTATGGAAAAACATGACAACAACGGCAAGAATTGCTCCCAATTGAATCACGACGTTGAAGGTATTCGTAAAATCACTTCCATAACTAAAGCTAAAAAATTCACCGGCTAAAATCAAGTGCCCCGTACTACTAATTGGTAACCATTCCGTAATCCCTTCAATGATTCCCATGATAATTGCATAAATAATCTCGATCATATTCTACTCCTTTAATGAAAAATTCAATTTTTCGTTCTTATTTATTATAACAACTTTCAGCTAAAAAGCAATTGTCCCAGAATTTGTTTTCCCCAACAATTCGCCCGTTTTTGTGTTATAATAGTCAAGAATAAATCATAGGAGGTTGTGTCATGTCAAACTTATATACAATTACTGAAACAATTCTTTCAAAGAGTAGTTTTGAGCTTGATGCCTTTGTCGCTTCTAGTCTCCAAACTTGGACGTATACAAACGAAGAGCATGCCCAATTAGCATTTGCTAGTGTCAGTGCTGAACTGAAGGCGGCCTATCCAAAAGGCCAAGATGCTGAATTTACGATTAGCCATACTTTCACAACTCATCAAGCCGTAATTACAATTATGCAAGCCGAGACACTCATGGAAACAATTACTTTAACGTTACAACACCATGATTCGACCGTTTCAAACTGGTGGCAAACATTAGCGATTGATCATCAACAACTCGTTACTGAACGCTTTTCTACGCAACCAACGCAATTCGTTGTGACTAAATCATTAATTTCAGGTCATAGTGCCAAAGATGAAGACGGTTTTGCTTCAACTTTACAAACTTGGACCTATCAAAAAGCCGCTGATGCAGCGACTGACTTTGAAGTCTTAGTTAGTGAACTTGAAACAACTTATCCCCTTGGGATGCACGATGATGGTTTCGAAGTGAAATTACTCTCGATGACTGATGATACATGTGCGATTGTCATTACTCAAGATGGTGAAGTGTACGAAACAATTCGTATTGAACAATTACAAGTAACGGCTAAATCGGCTCAACCTTGGTGGCAAGCTCACGAACGTGCAGTTGTCAGTAAGTGGTAATGAACCATCCACGACTACGGTCATGGATCGTCTGGCACTTAAATTAAAAAAAATGTCGACAGGCACTGAGTCATTACTCAGTACTTGCCGGCATTTTTTATTTTGCCAATAAATTTTGCACTCGTTCAGTTGCATAACGCCAAGCCATTGGTTCGTTATCCATTGCAATTTTCGCAATTTTTTCGTTATCACGTAACTGAGCACTCGCATATTTTAGCGCTTTACCATTTTGTTGAATTGCAGTTAAAACAAACTCATAATCTTCACGATATTCACCAAAGGCATGCTTGAGCATTAAACCTTCACTCCGAACTGCTGCCCACCAAAATTCAGGAATTCCCCAATATTTTCGACTTAATTGTGATACTTCATGTAATAATGACCCATGAATTAAAACGGCACGTAACGCAAAATCGGCATCATCCCACAATTCTTCAGGAATAAATTTTAAATTTTGACGATAATTTTCACCAACTAACGCAATTTGTGCGACTTCTGGTTTTGAACGCAAATTTAAACCTAAATAACGGTACACATGTGTCACTTCATCAACAGTTAACCCGTATAAAATCCGCTCGTCGTGCAAAACAGACGCTTCGACATAATCTAACAACGATTCTTCTTTTGTTCCACGATCAACGATACTTAAAATAAAATCAACATCACTTCGTAAACGGTGACTTGCATACGCAAAATTAGCGACATTTTGATAAATTGCTGCACTCATCACTACTTCATCATCACTAATTGCTTGATTTTGTTCATACAGTTCGCTAAATTGGACCCCTTGTGCTAATTTGCTAATTAACTCCTCTGATATATACTGTGTTTGCTTCATTGATAAAGCCCTCCCTTTCGATTATCTTTATTGTAACGTATTGCTACTCAGAAGGGAAGCGAAAAAGGAAGCGTTTTCAAAAAAAGTATTTTTTTGCTTTACAACTTGATTTGGTTATAAAATTTGCGTATAATGAAAATGATAAAATTTTTAAAAAACTAAAGGAGCAAAAAAACTTATGGACCCCGAATCGACCATGTACGATCAACTTGACTTGAGCCAAATTATGACTGTCGACTTTGATGCTCGTCATCACTGTTTACAATTATGTTCGCTCTCAACTTTCAAAAATACTTTAATCGAAACAACTGTCTCATTAGTAATCACCAGTCCTGACTTATTACTCGTGACTAAATTAGCAGAAGAACACTTAATTTCAACCAAAACGCCATTATTCAATGAATCTGGTGAACAAGTCGGTTGTGTTGATGATTATCTTAATCGTCATCGTGAACCCTTCTCAATTTTCACACGTAAAAAAGGCCGTCGTCGATTATTTACCTCGACTTCACTGAGTTAAACTCACTACTAATGCTTTTATAGATAAAAAAACCACTCAAGTTTGAGTGGTTTTTTACATTCTCACATCTTCATCGTTATAAACAACTTTTGAATAGTCGCCTAAATCAATTCCCTTTGCTCCCCGCGGATGATAATAGGCCAAAGTCTTTAACGCATCCAACGCTTGGTCAATATCGTTATCACGGCGTAATGTTTGGGCAATCGTTAACACTTTCATCTCTTGACGATAACCTTGTTTGCCACCACACCGTAAATAAAATTCGAAACAGAATGGAACTAAATCAATGATTGACAACGTTCGATAATCTATTTCCCGTAAATGTGCATAATGATCTGTTGCCACTGTTTCGTCACCTCATCTTAGTTTTTCTTTTTGAACGCGCGCAGAATCATTCCCGTGATTGTTGTCCCAGCAAGCATTAATACTGCCGTTAAACTTGCCGCCACTAATGTCCACACAAAAACTCCTGTTTGTTCTGTCATATCTATCCTACTCTTCGCTAATTATTTTCCTTGTTCATCCGTTTCAACCGGTGTTACTACTTCGGTAGCAGTTGGTGGTGGCGTCACAATTGTTTCTTTATTTAAAATCACTGTCGGTTGATCTACTGGTGCTTCCGGTGTAGTCACTACAGCACTTGCTTGTTGCACATCAGTTTCCGGTTCAACTTCCGGCTTAATTTCTGGTTCACTTGGCTTTGGTGGTTGTGTCATCGTTTTAATTTTATCAAATAAACGATTCCCTTTTTCTTGAAGTTGTTGAGAAACTTCTCGCAAATCAACTTCAGTTAAATGTTCACTCGCTTTTCCAAGTTGTTCTGCCATAAAGTCTTTTGCGTGCGTTGCCGTTTGGACTGCTTGCTCTTGAATATTCACTGTTTTCGCTTCTTTATGAGTTTCAAATTGAGCTTGTAAATTCGCTAATTGACTTTCAAAATTCGCTGCTTGTTGAGCGAGTTGTTCATCTAATTGCGTAATTTTTTCATTTGCTGTCATTAATTTTGCTTCTAAATCCGTAATTTTAGTTTCAAGTTCAGTTGCATATGCCGTAATTTTTTCTTCAACATTTTTGTTGTTCCAAATAAGTGCCATAAGAGTGCCCTTCTTTCTTTTTTTCAGATTTACGTCTTTATACTATTGTACCACCTGCACGAATAATTGCAATTCGTTGTTCATCTACGGAATGTTCGCTAATGATTTGCATCGCAATAAATTTCGTAGCATGTAAATAGTACAAGCGATTCGCTACCAGTGCTAAAACAAAAGCCCCAAAAATTGTTGTTCCCATGATAATTAGTAACCAGAGTGCAGCGAGGGCATACATTTTCCGATACGCTAGCCAAAATGGTCCCAGAAAAAATGCCGACCAATTCCAACTCAGCTTCCCACCACGCAAACAAAATTTCGGTAGATAATACGCTTGATTTTTTTGAATAAATTGTGCATATTCTTGCTCGGTTACTCCTGATCGGGTCGTATTTTCGCGGTGATTTTGTTGCTGTGTCGCTTTGGGTGAGGTTTGCTCTGGGGTTTCCACACTCCCATACGGTGCTCGCGGTTTAACTGATGCATATGGGCGTCCTTTTTCATCAAACTGTCCAGTTGTCATTTATTCACCTACTTTCGATTGCCGTTGCCACGGCCACCACTTACGTTTGCGGGCAACTTTTGGCGGATTGGGATATTCAAACCAGTGCTGTGGTAATTGATGAATTTGCATCGTTCCCTCTTGCAAATAGCGATCAACATCACTTCGACTTGAAGGATTTAAACTTATAATATCATATCCAAGATGATGAAGAAAGCGTAAAACGACCGCATCTTCCCGACTAATCAAACCACTGATTTGTGTTTGAAGCGTAATCACTTTCGGAATTTCGCGTGTATAATCAAATTGTTCGAGTTGCTTAATAAATGGATCGGGCAAATCAATCAGCACCCCTAACACGTCCGCTTGTTGTTCTTGCAAACTATCTGTACCAATCGCTAAGTGCTCATCTTCAAGGGTTGCGACAATTGCCTGAATAATTTTCTTTTGCAAACTCATCGCCAAACTTTGGTAGCGCCACCATGGTGCTCGTAAAAATTCTTCACCTAAAAACAAACCATTTGGCGCTTGAAGTGCTTCGAGATAATAGCGGTAATTTGCGGTAATTGCTGGCATAAAGGGAAATTTTTCTAGCACAATTGTATTTGGTAAATTGCGAAAAAATCCGACGGTATCGCTAAACTGCGTCGTTGTTTCAATCCCGTTAATTTTCGTAAATAATACGGGAATTTCAACGCGTCCTTGCTCAATCCGAAATCCCGGACGTAACAAAGCTTGTTGACTTAAATATTGATTTACTTCATCAAAAGTCGTTGTCAACTGAATACTTTTCGTTTGATAATGCCGAAATTGCCACGGACGGTAAAAGCCTGAACTTGCCGCACCAAATGCTTGTTCCAATTGTTGAGCCGCTTGTTGGGCACTAGTTGCAACAATGGCACGCTTTTTGGTTGGAAACAAAGCAACTTCAATGCTTAATGGTAATGTGTACACCTGACTTACCATTTGGGCATTAGGGAATATTTCTTGGAAATAATCCCGTTGATTTGGTGAAAAAATTAATACATCACAATGGAGTAACATAACAGTCAGGCACAATCCCGCTTGCGCCGCAGTCATTGGTCCATACCAAACATACTTGGGCCAATTTAAGTTTAAATAATCGCCTTCTGTTAATTGTGGTAAATATTTTTGTAAATACAAAATGGTTTCAATTACTTGTTGGCTTGACAATTCCGCTTGTAACAAATGCTCAAACACGTGGCAATACGCCTGAAAGTAGTGATCATTACTACTTGCAAAAGCTGGTAATGGTAAAATATTTTCACCTAATAAATGCATTACTAATTGTTCAATCGTCACTGAACTTTGCAGTACTGCTTGAATTTTGCTAATTGTTTCTGGCGTCGTAATTTGACTTTTGACATTAAACTGATGAAGTACATACCATCCGCGTTGTTGACTATAATCATACAATAAATTAAAATAGCGCGTTTCATCTTCAAAACTCCCTAAAATCCGGCCACTAAAATAGCCTGGTTGCTCTAGAGCTAAAATCGTTTGTCGTGATTGAATTGGTAAGGGAAAGAGTTCTTCAAAGCGCTGAAGCTCAATCATGATTTCTGGAATCTGCATCTTTTTCAACTCCTTAATTATAAGATTTCGATTCGTGCGATTGCACGTACAGGACTGCCATCACTTGCGATTGGTAAAGGATAAGCACTAAAGTCACACCAAGCCGGCAATTCACTTAAATGGGTTAAGTTTTCGATTAACAAGCTATCAGCTGCCAATAAACAGTGATGATTTGGTAATGTTTCACTTGTCATGGCATCAAATGACGGAGCATCGATCCCGATTATTTTCAAGTTTTGGCCACTAAGCCACTCAACGGCTTCCCAAGGTAAAACGGGATAATTCACTAAATAGTCTGTTGTCCCGTAAAATTTTGACCAATTTGTTTTCACTAAAACAATTTCCGCTCGTTGAATTGCTTGTTCATGTTCATTGATCCACGTTAGTAGCTCATCTTGCGTTGGCATTTCAACAACATATGCTAATCCACAAAACTGCGTTAATGGATAATCGGCTGTCGTTTTCCCATCAGCTAAAATATGTTTTGGGGCATCAAGATGGGTTCCCAAATGCGAATGAATCTGATATTGGGTCACATGATAGCCATCGGTTGCAATCATTGCCACTGGTTGTTGCTCTAAATGCGGATCACCTGGGTAGTTGCTCATTGGCTGATCCCAACTATGTGTTAAATCAATTAACTTCATTATTCATCACCATCCATTATTTTCACCGATAGCAAAACCTAATGCCTTTCATTGTCGACAATGTTCGGTGTTCTTTTTAGTATAGCGATTTTTCGCGCTTGATACTATCCTTGTTTTTATTTTCACCTTGCTTTTTATGATTAATTATGCAATTATTACAAATGAATCACATTTTTTGGGAGGTGAAAAAATGAGTTGTCTCGGCAATATCCTCTGGTGGTTTTTAGGTGGTTTTAGTAATGCTCTGATTTGGTTCTGCTTTGGAATCCTTTGGAGTATCACAATTATTGGATTACCGATTGGTCAACAATGTTTTAAAATGGCACGCTTACAGTTTGCGCCATTTGGAAAAGAAGTGGTAACTGTACGCGATTCAAAAACCCACTTCATCCTTAATATTTTATGGTTACTATTTGGTGGTCTTGAACTTGCCTTTTTAAACTTAGTCAGTGCCGGATTACTAACAATTTCAATTGTTGGGATTCCATTCGCTTTCCAAGCGTTAAAACTAGCAAAACTATCCCTGATGCCTTTTGGAAAAGAAATAATTTAACTAATTAAAAAACGCAAGTTCGGTTTCATCCAACTTGCGTTTTTTATGCTGACAATCAGCTAGTTGCTTATGAGCGCCCATCTAATTCGGTAATTAATTGTTGAGCTAATGTCCGCGACAAGTTACTCATGTGTGCCAACATAATGACTTGTGCAAGCTTGACTTGATAGTCATCCTCAAGGTTTGTCGTTTTTTGCTTCAACTCATTTTGTTCAGTTAAATACAATAAAAAACTTTCATGTTGTTGCGCGGTTAAAGTCGTAATTGCTTCATAAAAAGTATAAAAATCATCCGTTGCCGCTTCATCGTTACTCAACGCTTCATTGATTGGCGCTAATAATTGTTTGATTTCCGTT
>JBOFQK010000243.1:0-2369 GCA_051660865.1 Culicoidibacterales bacterium
AGACTGCTGGAGCTGGAAACGAAATCCAGTTAACCGATGCGATCAAACGTTTAACTGAACGGCAAGCGGTCTATGCGTATGATTTTGAAGGGCAACGCTATGACCTCGGTGATAAATTTGGTTTCATCAAAGCAACAATTGACTTCGCTCTTGAACGTGCAGAATTGCGTGAGGACTTGTTGGGGTATATGAAAAGCTTGGTGTAGGTGACTGAGTGTTTGAAGCCGTTGCTCAACAAGGAGCATCAATAACGTGATTTAGTCTTCAATTGCTAGAAAAAACTCATTCTCACTCGAAAATGGGTTTTGTGATAATGATTATTTTTCATTCGCAATTGATGCAAGCACCGACTGCATCACTCAAAATAAGACGGTAGCTCACAAAAGTAAATACGGATAGTCGGCTGAGACGACGTTAGCAGTATTTATGTTGTGGCGAGTCCCAAAGTGATTAGCACGTTAAACAACGTTGTCAATTGATCACGAGCAACTCATCAATAATGAGTTGCTCGTGGATAAATGGATTGCATAATGCAATTTAAAAAGTACAAAGTATTGCGATTTAAAAATATAGATTTGTCAAAGTCAAAAACGCCTCGTTTAGTAGAAAAACGGGGCGTTTTAAAGTAGTTATTAGTTTAAGTCCATGCACCCATAACTACAACAACGATAACATCATTTAACAAAAACCAAATTTGCCTCACTGTCATTGTAGTTAATTTCATCGAATCATGATTTTCTTCTTTTATAGTAATAATTATTTTTGTATAATTAAATTTAGATTGTAAAATAGTGTAATAGAGTAAAAGGAGTGGGGGAATTGGAATTTTTGAATAATATTTCAACTGATACATTTGTCACGACTAGTATATCAATAATAGCTATCGCAACGTCTGTATATGGTATTCTAAAAACGAACACAGATGCATTTGAAAAGTTAACGTGAACGCTATAAAATTAAATCCATATCGAATGATATGGAGGAAAGAAGTGTGCTCACAATGGAGAAGAAAGATAAAGCAATCAAATATTATTTACAAGGGATGACAATGACAGCGATTGCAGCTGAAATTGGTGTGACAAGACAAACAGTCAGTAAATACATCAAGGCTTACGAAACAATTCAAAAGCAAATTCAACTCACACAAAATACCCTTGAAAAAGAACAACTCATTATGCAAGCAAGTTCAAAACCGAAGTACGATACATCTTCAAGAAAACGGTATAAACTCACGCCTGATGTTGAAGAGCTGATTGATTTAAAATTAGCTGAGAACCAAACAAAATTACAACGTGGTCAACGTAAAATGATGATGAAAAATATTGATATTCACGAATGGCTTTGTGATCAGGATATCAATATTAGTTATCGAAGTGTTTGTCAATATATTGTGACCAAGCAAAAAAAAGAACAAGAAGCATTCATCCGACAAGACTACAACCCCGGTGAGATTAGTGAATTTGATTGGGGTGATGTAACACTTATCATTGATGAACTCGGCGGAACAGAACGTCGCTTCAAGTTAGGCGTGTTTACATTGAAATACAGTGATCGTCACTACGCAAACCTGTACTTCCGTGAAAATACAGAATCCTTCACTGATATTCATGTGAAATATTTTGAAGAATTAGGTGGTGTGACCAAACAAGTCGTTTACGATAACGCCCGTGTTCAAGTAAAGTATTTAGCTGGAAAAAAACAGCCCACAGAAGCTGTGCGCCAATTGATGAATTATTATGGATTTGAAGCCCGTTATACCAATCCGTATAGTGGCAATGAAAAAGGACATGTTGAGCGTGCAGTCGAATATATTCGCCGGAAAGCATTTAGTCGCAACAATCGCTTCCCAACAATTGCAGCAGCGGTTACTGCACTCCATCTAGCCGTACAAAAAATAAATAGCAGACCAAAACAACGAACTGTCGAATCTGCAGATGCCGTCTTTGCGCGAGAGTTAAACTATTTACTACCATATCGACTTCAAATGGATACATATATCCAAACAAATTGTAAAGTAAATAAATATAGCTTTGTCCATATTGATTCAAATTTCTACTCAGTACCCGACTCATATGTCGGAAAAGAATTACAAGTTCGAAAAAATCATGAGCGCATCAAAATTTATGATCAACATGTTTTGATTGTCGATACTCAACGATTAGTCAAAAAGAATGACTATAAAATTGATATTTCACATTATTTAACGACATTAAAAAAGAAGCCGGGTGCAATTGCACATAGCTTGGCTCTCAAACAAGCTACTCCCTGGCTCAAAAAAACTTTCGAAAATTATTATAGCACAAATCCTAGAGGTTTTGTCGACTTACTCACAATTATTCAAAAATATTCATTACAAGAAGTTTCATATG
>JBOFQK010000244.1:0-6742 GCA_051660865.1 Culicoidibacterales bacterium
GGTGTTGTTAATGATGTCATTAATTCATCATAAGCTGTTTTTACGGCTTCATTTGTGATTTCAACACCGGCTTCTTCGCGGATGTCTGTCATAAATGTTTGGTAGTTTGCACGTGTTTTTTCGGCAGAACGTAAATCACTTGCAATTGTTTCTTTTAATTCATCAGTTAATTCGTTTGTTTTTTGATCATAGACATTGATGATGTGGTAACCATAGTCAGTTTTAACGAGTTCAGTTGAGGTTGCACCTTTTTCAAGAGCAAAGGCTGCGGCTTCAAATTCAGCAACCATTTGTCCTTTTTTGAAGCATGATAAATCACTTGCTTCTTTAATTGTAATTTCTTCACCAACGATTGTTTTGTCAGCAACGACTTCTTCAACTGTATATGTTCCGGCTGTAATTGCATCGAGTACTGTTTGGGCTTGAGTTTCATCTTCGATTAAGATGTGACGTGCGCAGACTTCGTTAGCATATGTTTCAGTAAAGGCAGTTTGAATTTGTTCGTCAGTGACTGGTACGAACTCTTGGAATAATTCTTCAGTGTAAAGACTTAACGTTAAATAGTCACGAATGTCTTGTTCACTTGTAATTGGATAACCAATAATTTGTTCAGCAGTTGTTAAGTAATCATTGCCGTATGTTGATTTGAAGCTATCAATAGTTGTCCCAACGCTTGATGTATCAATGTTTCCATAGCGCGCTTGCAAAGCAACTAAATCAATTTTGTCAGAAATTTTGTTGATACCAGTTGCTGACTCAAGGAGGGTTGTTGGGTTTTCAATTTTGATATCTTTACCATTAACGATTGCAACTGTTTCACCACTAGGTTGACTCACGAATGAACCAATGACAAAGGCTCCTAATACAATTGCAACTACTGCCGTGACAATAATCGCAATTGTTTGTTTTGATGTTCCTGATGTTTGTGCTTTATGACTATTTGGTCCAGAATTTTGTACTTTTTTTGTTTTCATGATAAACTTCCTTTTCTTTTTTGAAATGATTCTTGATTAATACTTGAGTAATTCAGCGCGTTGAGCTAAAACTGCAGTTGTCGCCGCCGCCATATTGTTGGCCCAAGTTGCGTGATAGCCATCAGTTGTCGCATCAAAGCGCGGGACGATGTGTAGATGAAAATGAAACACGGCTTGACCAGCAATTGCGTGATTATTATTGACAATATTCACACCAGTTGCCCCAATGAGTGGGACGATATGTTTTGCTAATTTTGTTGTAACAGCGAACAAATGTGCAGCAAGTTGTTCATCAAGTTCGAAAATATCACGAGCATGATTTTTTGGAATGACAAGCGTATGCCCAGGTGTTGCTTGCGAAATATCGAGAAATGCGATGACGTGTTCATCTTCGTAAATTGTATGCTTTGGGATCTCACCAGCAATAATTTTACAGAAAATACATGCTTCCATGTAAGGTTCCTCCTTTCATTTGATTGATAATCATAAAAATTTCATGGTCAATTGTTATTATATCATTTTGAAAGAGCACGTATCTATAGTAAAATAAAGAATGTAGGATAAAAGCTAAAAATATTTAAGGAGGTACTCACATGAGTCAACCAACATTAGAAATTACCAACTTGCATGCCGCAGTTGAAGATAAAACAATTTTAAAGGGTATTAATTTAACAGTTCGAGGTGGAGAAATCCATGCAATTATGGGTCCTAATGGAAATGGAAAATCAACATTAGCCGGTGTGCTAATGGGAAATCCGAAGTATCAAGTGTGTGAAGGAACAGCAACTTTAGATCAAGCAGATTTACTTTCGTTACCGGTTGATGAGCGCTCAAAAGCAGGAATGTTTTTAGCCATGCAATATCCAAGTGAAATTGGTGGCGTGACAAATGCTGATTTCTTACGATCAGCTGTGAATGCTCACCGTGGGGAAGGCAATGAAATCGGGTTGTTCCCATTTGTCAAAAAACTGAATCAAAGTGTCAAAAAACTTGAAATGCGTGAAGATTTACCACATCGTTATTTAAATGAAGGTTTTTCAGGTGGCGAGAAAAAACGCAATGAAATTTTACAAATGATGATGCTTGAACCGAAAATGGCAATTTTAGATGAAATTGATTCTGGTTTGGATATTGATGCTTTACGAATTGTTGGAACAAATGTGACTCAATTAGTGAAAGAGCGCGAAAGTGAGATGGGTGTGATTTTAATTACTCACTACCAACGTTTACTTGATTATATTCAACCTGATTTTGTCCATGTCTTAATTGATGGGCAAATTGTTAAAACTGGTGGTCCAGAATTGGCGAAACGTTTAGAAGAAGAAGGGTATGACTGGCTTAAGGAAGAATTAGGTTTAAAATCACTCACAATTGAACCGGAAGCAACAACTGAATCGACACGTCCGGCAAACATTGGTGCGTGCGGTACACGGCAAAAATTAGGATTATAACAAGGAGGAACATCATGAGTATGTTACCAGAAAAACTACAAAGCTATCTTGGACCTGATGCCACATTGGCATTAGTAATTAGTGATGACTATGTCCAATTTAATAATACGCCGCTGACGGTGAATACGTTAGGTGATACGCTCCATGTGAACCAAGCCTATTTTCAAAAAGTAATGCAAGCAAGTCAGCAACCAGTGACAACTTATCGACCGGCGGATGATACACTTGTCATTGAACTTGGGGCTGAAGTCGTGGTTGAACAACCAATTCATGTGATTTATTTACATAAAGAAGCGATGTTCCGTCGTCACATTTTATTGATTTCCCAACCTTTCAGTGAAGCAAAAATCATTGAACATCATTTACTAGATGATGAACAAAAGCCAATGTTAATCGAGCAAACGTTAGAAGTTGTTGTCCGAGATGGTGCAAAGTTAGAATATGCAAGTTTTGATGCATTCACACAAACAACTCAATTACGAATGAGTCGTTTCGGTCTTGTTGAACGTTTCGGAAGTTTAACGTGGTCACTTGGTGCATTTAGTAGTGGTGATACCCAAACTGATAATATTACCCAACTTGTTGGGGAAGGGGCAACGTGCCAAAGTACATTAATGACTATCGGGATGGGTGAGCAAATTCAAACCCACCTTGTCCGAATCGATCAACTCGCACCACATACAAGTGGAATTATTACTAACCACGGCGTGATGCGTGAACGTGCACGGGGAACATTTGATGGGATTGGTTTTATCGAAAAAGGTGCAGTTAAAGCAAATGCTCAACAAGAAAGTCGCTTTATGGTCTTAGATGATAGTGCCAAAGCGACAACAAACCCGATTTTACTCATTGATGAGCACGATGTAACGGCTGGTCATGCAGCGAGTGTTGGGCGCATTGACGAAGAAACATTATATTATTTACAAAGTCGTGGGTTAACGAATCAAGAAGCAAATGCGTTAGTTACACTCGGGTTTTTAATGCCGTTGCTTGAATCAATTACTGATCAAACGTTACGCGAGAAATTACTACAAGTTATTGAAACGAAGGTGAATCACCATGGAACAAAATAAATTCATCGCCGAGTTTCCAATTTTAACGAAAATGATGAATGGGAAGCGGTTTGTTTATTTGGATAGTGCTGCCACAAGTTTAACACCAGAGTGTGTGCTAGCGAAAATGAATGAATATTACCGTGAATATGGTGTGAATGTTCATCGTGGTGTTTATGCGTTTGGAGCAAAAGCCGATGCTGAGTTTGAAGCAGTACGCGATCAAGTTCAACATTTTATCGGTGCGGCGAGTCGTGATGAAATTGTCTTTACAAGAGGAACAACGAGTGCAATTAACCAAGTCGCTTTTGGCTACGTTTTACCAAAACTACAAGTTGGTGATGAGATTGTGACGAGTATGAGTGAACATCACGCTAATTTTGTCCCTTGGCAAGTTGTCGCGCAACGCAGTGGTGCAGTGTTAAAGTTTGCGCCCCTTGACGAAAATGGAGCAGTGACACCAGAAGCGTTACGAAGTGTAATGAGTGAAAAAACGCGGTTTGTGGCGTTAAATCAGATGTCAAATGTGATGTCAGCGTTACACGATGTCCAAGCATTTAGTGCGATTGCTCATGAATTTGGCGCTGAAATTTTAATTGATGGTGCACAAGCAATCCCTCACCTCCAAGTTGCTGTCCAAACAATTGATTGTGATTTCTATGCCTTTAGCGGTCATAAAATGTTTGGTCCAACTGGGGTTGGCGTACTTTACGGGAAGGCGGCATGTTTAGCGAATATGGAACCGATTGAATATGGTGGTGCAATGATTGATCAAGTGTGTCAATTATCAACAACCTATAAAGAGGCACCATATCGCTTTGAAACTGGGACACCAATGATAGCAGAAGTGATTGGCCTTGGTGCAGCAATTACTTACTTACAATCGTTAGGTTATGAAGCAATCCAACAGCAAATTGAATCGCTACGAGCGTATGCAATGCAACAGCTTAAAACAATGCCACATGTTGAAGTATATAATCCAAATAATCACGAAGCAGCGACGATTGCATTTAATATTAAAGATGTCCATTCACACGATGCCGTGACAGTCTATGATTTAGAAGGTGTTGCGATTCGTGCAGGTCATTTATGTGCGCAACCAATGTTAAGTGAATTGACACAAGGTTCACTGTTGCGCATGAGTTTACAAGTATATAATACAAAAGCGGATATTGATCGATTTATTGCCGCAACAAAGAAAGCGAGTGACTTTTTAGATGTCTTATTCTTATGATGAACAAATGTTCCGCCAAATTATTATGGATCACTATAAAACACCACGATTTAAAGGGTTAGTTGAAAAAACAGGATTTGTGACGGTGCATTTAAAAAACCCATCATGTGGTGATGATATGCAAGTGCAAACCCATGTCGAAAATGGTGTGATTACCGAAGTTCACCACGATGGCAGTGGTTGTTCAATTTGCTGTGCGTCAGCTTCAATGATGGCACAACTGGTCAATGGTGAAACGGTTGAAAAAGCCCAAATGAAAAAAAAAGCGTTTTATGATATGGTCAGTGGTCAAGGAATTGATGAAGAACTATTAGATGAAGCAATTAGTTTGCAAGGTGTCGCAAAGTTACCACCACGGATAAAATGTGCCACGTTAGGATGGAAAGCATTTGAACAAACAATTTCACAAGAACAGGTTGAACAAGATGAAGGTGTAACGGTAGTTGCAAAATAAAGAAAGTAGGTGATCAAACATGGAACACGTACCAGTAAGTGAAGATTATAAATATGGATTTAATGATGGTGATATCGGGGTTTTAAAACTTGATAAAGGGTTAAATGAAGCGATTGTTCGCGAAATTTCGCAAATTAAAGCGGAACCAGCATGGATGACCGAGTTTCGTGTCAAGGCGTATCAGCACTTTGTGAAATCGCCAATGCAAAATTGGGGTGCTGATTTGAGTAGTCTTGATTTTGATAGTATTCGTTACTATGTCAAACCATCAGATCGGGCTGAAAATAGTTGGGATGATGTCCCAACGGAAATTAAAGATACGTTTGAAAAACTGGGAATTCCCGAAGCAGAACAAAAATTTCTCGCAGGCGTTTCAACACAATACGAATCAGAAGTCGTTTATCATAGTATTCATAAAGAGCTCGAAGAGAAAGGTGTGATCTTCCTCGATACTGATACTGCTTTACGCGAACATCCAGAGTTGTTCAAAAAGTATTTTGCAAAATTAATTCCATATACGGATAATAAATTTGCTGCTTTAAATACTGCGGTGTGGAGTGGTGGATCGTTTATCTATGTACCAAAAGGTGTGAAACTTGAGCAGCCATTACAATCATATTTCCGGATTAACTCGGAAAATATGGGGCAATTTGAACGCACAATGATTATTGTTGACGAAGGGGCAGATGTTCACTATGTTGAAGGCTGTACAGCACCAACGTACTCAACAGATTCATTGCATAGTGCAGTAGTCGAAATTTATGTTGAAAAAGGTGGGCGTTGTCGGTATACGACAATTCAAAACTGGTCGAATAATGTCTACAATCTTGTGACAAAACGGGCGATTTGCGAAGAATCAGCTTCAATGGAATGGATTGATGGAAACATCGGTTCGAAAGTGACGATGAAATACCCAGCCGTAGTCTTAAAAGGAGACTATTCAAAAGGGACAACAATTTCGATTGCTGTCGCTGGAGCAGGACAACATCAAGATGCTGGTGCAAAAATGATTCACCTTGGTCGGAATACGGCTTCAACGATTATTTCTAAATCAATCGCACGTAACGGTGGAAATGTCACATATCGTGGGCTTGTTGATCATGGACCAAAAGCAATTGGTGCGAAGTCAAATATTGAGTGTGATACGATTATTATGGATGATATCTCGAAATCAGACACAATCCCATTCAATAAAATCAAAAATGGCTTATCAACGCTTGAACATGAGGCGAAAGTTTCAAAGGTTTCCGAAGAGCAATTATTCTATTTAATGAGCCGAGGACTGAGTGAAGAGAAAGCAACAGAAATGATTGTGATGGGCTTCATTGAACCATTCGCTCGCGAATTACCGATGGAATACGCGGTTGAATTGAACCAATTGATGAAAATGGAAATGGAAGGTTCGATTGGATAAAATCAAAAAATAATGGGACTGATTGATTTGTTTGTAATGAATCATCTCAAAAATAAGAAAGACAGAAAAAACCTAGATGATTGCTAGAACGATCATCTAGGTTTTTTCTGTCCCACAATCTAGTCAATAAGCAGATAAGTAAAAGAGTGGCAAAGTCGCAGAG
>JBOFQK010000245.1:0-1091 GCA_051660865.1 Culicoidibacterales bacterium
TTTTTGGTAAATAACTGATGACAAATACCAATTTACACTAGCTTATTTTACAAAAAACCCTTAAAATGAAAAATAGAACGGATTATACCCGCTATTTTTTATTTTATTTATCAAAGGAGGGCTTTATATGCATTATCAATCCTTAAAAAATTTATACTATCGGCTCAGCCCTGATCAATTTAGCAGCGAATACCAAAAACGTCTAACTGGCTATGGTTCATTCACGACAAATTTATCAATTACGCCACTTCAAAAAGGACAATTCAGTTCTCAAAGCGAATTACCACTCTTTATCGTCCACATTCCTGAATTATTTCAGCTCAATGAGCAAATCATCACACTTAGCCACAAAATTGAAACTTTGGCTAACGAGCTCCCAAACCTCGCCAAAACGCAATATCTCAATCACTTATTGATCAATGAATTACAGAGCACGAATGAAATTGAGCAAGTTCGGAGTACAAAAAAGGAGTTAACTGCGATTTTAAATCAGCAAGCGCCAAAAAACCAAAAGCGCTTTGTTGGTCTCGTGCAAATGTATCAGTCGTTTAGCCAAACCGAACACTTTCAATTGGATACTGTCGCTGATTTTCGGACGATTTATAATCAACTCGTAGCCGATGATGTCACTGCTGATGACCAACTCGACGGGCTACTTTTCCGTAAGGAATCCGTCACTGTTATGGCCAGCACACGTGCGCTTCATCGCGGTCTAACACCTGAAACGAAAATTATTGAGTATTTGAATACCTTAATTTTATTTATGCATGATGAAACAGTACCGATTTTATACCGGATTATGCTTATGCATTACTTTTTTGAATACATTCATCCTTTTTATGACGGCAATGGTCGTGTTGGTCGTTATCTGCTGTTTCAGTTTTTAGCCCAAGAACTTGATAATTTCAGTGCGATCTCGCTAGCATACACAATCAATAAACAAAAAGCGACATACTATGAGATTTTCGAACTGACATCTCATCCGCATAATCAAGGGGAGGCAACATTCTTTTGTTTACAAATGCTCCAATTTCTCGCGACTGGTCAACAAGCGATTTTAAATGACTTAACGGAGAAAAAACAACAAATGC
>JBOFQK010000246.1:0-1235 GCA_051660865.1 Culicoidibacterales bacterium
GTCTTGAATTGCCGTTACTACGAGCCCTTCATTTGTCGCATTGCCTTCTAACACTTGGAAAGCACGTTCAACAATCGGCATGAGTGTCGCACTTGCTGGATGCTGCTCAACTACTTCACGAAGTGCCTCTAACGCTTCATGACTCTGATATGCTGGTGTTAAGGCGACATACGTTTTATCCATAAAGATGTCATTTTCCACAACTTCCGTTAGTTCATCGACTTGGTAAAAAGCGAGTTCACTGAGCGTCGCCCAATTTTCTAACGAATCAATAAATTTTAGTTTTATCCGTTTGATTTCACGTGCTTCAAACTTAGCTTCAACTAAACCAGTTTGAGCATTATGTTTTCCAGTCGCAATCAGTTCATACGTGTCACCTTCAGTCGTATTTGAAGCATAGATTTCAAACTTGGCCGCAAAACCTTTTAAGTCTGGACGTGCGCCAAAGACCATTCGATTTAACGTTTCACGGTTATGGAAGATCACTTCAACTTCATTTTTCCAATTGGTTTTATTTGACGTGTTCGTTTCCCAATAGGTACTTAAATCATCATCAATCGCATTCTTAATCACTCGACTAGCGTAATGACCACCGTTATTTTTAATTGTGGCAATATTACTTGAAGGCATTTTAAAAGTACTCGTATATGCTTCGTTTTCAAAATGAGTGAACATCTCTGTTTTAGCGATTTCAACTTGCGCTGGTGTACGTTGTTGTAAAATCCACGCATCCTCAAGTGCGGTTGTATATTGGTCAGCAAAAGGATGATTTGCGACTGCTTGTGACAATTGAGTTAATACGGCTTCATTCATATACGCTTCATTCAATGCCGATTTTGTCTCGTCTGTAAATAAATTATTCATAGCATCAACGACATGGTCTTGCTGATAGAAAGCGAGTTCACTCAGCGTCGCCCAGTTTTGCGTTGCTCCAACAAATTTAAACTTCACGCGTTTCATTTGCGTCGAATCAAATTGTGCTTCAACAAGTCCAGTAACGGCATTTTGTTCCCCAGTTGCTAACAACTCAAATGTTTCTCCTTCAACTGTTGGTGAAGCATAAATTTCAAATTTTGTCGCAAAGCCTTTTTTATCTGGACGTGCGCCAAAGACGATACGATTAAACTCAACAACATCGGTAAATGTAACAATGACTTCATTATTCCACGTCGCTGTATTCGCTTTATTCGTCTCCCAATATGTGCTTACATCATTATCAATTGCATTTGTCAGCA
>JBOFQK010000247.1:0-1322 GCA_051660865.1 Culicoidibacterales bacterium
TCAAAACCGGAAAAAGATCCACGCGATATCGCAAAAGAAAAACATCTGAAAGCGACAAATTACCCGAAATGTTTACTTTGTATTGAAAATGAAGGTTCATTTGGGAATGTGAAGCAACCAGCGCGGAACAATCACCGCATTATTCCGATTACGTTGGCACAAGAAAACTGGTTTTTACAATATTCGCCATACGTGTATTATAATGAACACTGTATCGTCTTAAAAGGTGAGCATGAACCGATGAAGTTGCAAGCAGCGACATTTAAGCGCTTATTAGCTTTTGTTGAGCGGTTCCCGCACTATTTTGTCGGGTCAAATGCCGATTTACCAATCGTTGGTGGTTCAATTTTAGCGCATGATCACTTCCAAGGTGGACGCTATACGTTTGCGATGGCCCAAGCGCAATCACAAACCCCACCGGTGGCAATGAAGGCGTATCCACAAGTGAGCCTTGCGCGCGTCCAATGGCCAATGAGCGTGATTCGCTTACAAAGTGCAAACATTGAGGCGTTAGTGAGTGCAGCCAATCATGTCTTCACGACGTGGCAAAACTATAGTGATGAAAGCGTTGAGATTCACGCTTTTAGTGGAGAAACGCCACATAATACGGTGACGCCAATTGCACGGATGCGTGATGACATGTATGAACTTGATCTCGTGTTACGCAATAACCGCACGAGTGATGAACATCCGCTGGGAATTTTCCACCCGCATGCTGATGTGCACCATATTAAGAAAGAAAATATTGGTTTAATCGAAGTGATGGGGCTTGCAGTGTTACCAGCACGGTTAGCGAGTGAGCTTGAAGCATTAGCCCAAAGTTTCCAAGCAGGGACGCTTGATTTAGCGACCCAGCCACACTTAGCGCAACATGCCCCATGGTTTGAGCAGTTACAAGCGAAATATCCAAAGCTTGCGGCAAGTGAAATTATGCCGATGCTCCAAAACGAAGTCGGGCAGAAGTTTTACCGCGTGCTCCAAGATGCTGGTGTCTTTAAAGAAGATGCGCAAGGTCAAGCAGCCTTTGACAAATTTATCGCGCAACTATAAACAGCTATTCGTGAAAAAACGCCGTCCTATCAATGGACGGCGTTTTTTTGGCATGTTTGGACATTAAAAAAGTGATCATGTGATCACTTTTTTGTTTACGGTTGGAGGCGACGGCAACTGTCGCGGATAATGAGTTCAGTTGGTAAAATCACTTGCACTGGTAAAATACCTGAGCCATTGAGGAAGCGTTGGGCTAACATTTTGACACTGTATTGACCGAGTTCATGCGTATGTAAATGCACCGTTGATAAGGCAGGTTGCGAAAATTCAGC
>JBOFQK010000248.1:0-1032 GCA_051660865.1 Culicoidibacterales bacterium
GCTTGACCGACGAAGATTTTGTTGTTACTTGTTGCTTGTAACCCTTCTTCATCCATTAACAATTCTTCATAGAGTTTTTCACCAGGACGTAAACCAGTCACTTTAATGTGCATATCTTTTCCTGGTTTAAAGCCTGACAACTTGATTAAGTCATGCGCGAGGTCGTAAATCTTCACTGGTTCGCCCATATCAAGGACGAAAATTTCGCCACCTTTGGCCGTTGATCCAGCTTGGAGGACTAACTGGACTGCTTCTGGGATTAACATGAAGTAACGAGTAATATCTTGATGCGTTAATGTCACTGGTCCACCGGCAGCAATTTGCTTTTTGAACAGGGGAATCACTGAACCATTTGAGCCTAGCACATTCCCAAAGCGGACTGATGCGAATTCAGTTTGACTTTCTTTATCCATCGCTTGGACAATCATTTCGCATGTGCGTTTCGTTGCGCCCATCACATTCGTTGGGTTGACCGCTTTATCGGTTGAAATCATCACAAAGCGTTTGACTCCATATTTATCAGCACATGTTGCCATATTGAACGTTCCAAAGACGTTATTTTTAATTGCTTCTTTTGGACTCGCTTCCATTAAAGGCACATGCTTATGGGCAGCCGCATGGAAGACCAATGTTGGTCGATTCGTCGCGAAGATATAATCTAAACGCTTAATATCACGAATCGATCCGATTAACGCTTGTAACGTTAAATTTGGATACGTCCGTTTCAACTCATTTTGAATTTCATACAATGAGTTTTCATAGATATCAACCATGATTAATTGTTTTGGCTCATATTTCGCGATTTGGCGACATAATTCTGAACCAATTGAACCACCAGCACCACTCACAAGGACGGTTTCCCCTTGGATAAATGCTGACAAGTGATCATTATCTAATTGAATCATTTCCCGTCCGAGTAATTCTTCTAATTGAACATCACGCACTTGTTTTAAATCTGCTTTCGCATTTAACATTTGGTCAAGTCGTGGTAAAACTTTCAGTTGAACATCGAGTTGCTTCACTTCTTGGATA
>JBOFQK010000249.1:0-1256 GCA_051660865.1 Culicoidibacterales bacterium
GACAAAGATGTCATCATTCCAAAAGGAGTGACAAGTATCGGAGAATGGGCATTCAGAGGTAATCGATTAGCAAGTGTGGTGATTCCAGAAGGAGTAACGAGTATCGGGGACTCTGCATTCCGTGATAATGAATTAACAAGTGTGGTGATTCCAGAAGGAGTGACGAGTATCGGGGTATGGGCATTCAGAGATAATCGATTAACAAGTGTGGTGATTCCAAAAGGAGTGACGAGTATCGGGAATTGGGCATTCAGAGGTAATCGATTAACAAGTGTGGTGATTCCAGAAGGAGTGACGAGTATCGGGGACTATGCATTCTATAGTAATCGATTAACAAGTGTGGTGATTCCAAAAACCTGTAAATTTGAAAAAAATACGTTTGATGTTGGTGTTGAAATTACCCATGCTAACTCGGAGAAAGGCAAAAAAGTTAGGGAGACAATAAGTCCAATGAAAAACAGACAAATAACTGCTGAGCCACAAACATCAGCAATTTTAGCAACGTACAAAAACCGCCTAGTCAATTTGAGTTCTCGCAATCGAAGTTTACGACTAGGGAAACTTTCTAAAGTTCGTAGTTTTGATCTGCACAAAATTGAACTCTATGATGTCATTACTGGCGCAGATTTGATGAATCAAGTTATTCGCGCAGCCAAAGCTGAATTACAAGTTGAACTTACACCTAAGCTCAATCAACTACAAGACTCGTTACTGCAAAAAGCTGAGTATCACACTGAACTCTGGGAAGAGAAACAAAAAGCAGATGTGAGTAGTAGTGAACGATCTCAACGTTTTGAACAAGAGAAAATCAAGCTTGTCAAGCAATCAGATGAAATGATTAGTTCTTTATTGAAGCTTTCAAAAAACATTTCTGAACAAATTAAAGAAACCGGAATTAACAATTTATACGTTGGGTATTTATTTGTCCGTGGAAAACTGGCAGATGGCACGAAAATTAGTGCCCCGTTGTTACTTTTCCCAGCTGAGTTGATACGCGGTCAAGCAAAAGCATGGGATTTGAAAATTGAGACGAAACCAATATTCAATAAAGTGTTGATTTTAGCGTTACAAAATGGCAATAATATGCAAATTGATCTCGATGAATTTGAACAAAATTTTGACTGGCAAGAGTGGAAACAAAAATCTTGGCAAGACTTCAAGCAGTTCTTCGCGGCGTATGGACTTGATTTTGCCATTAAAAAAGCAGAGTTCACCCCATTTACAGAACAAACAGTAGCTGAATTTGAAAAAGCATA
>JBOFQK010000250.1:0-3638 GCA_051660865.1 Culicoidibacterales bacterium
CCACATGTGAGTAATGGTTGGATTTGTGTAAATGAGCGACGGAGTAGGTTGCGGATACGTGCTTCAAGTTCCAAAAAAGCAAAGGGCTTAATTAAATAATCATTGGCACCACTATCTAATCCAAGGACGCGATCATCAATACTTGCACGTGCAGAGACGATTAAAATTTTCACCTCATGATTGAATTGGCGGATTTGAGCTAACAATTCGAGACCATCGATCATTGGTAAATGTAAGTCAAGTAAAATTAAGTCGTAATTTTCGACGGAAATTTGTTCGAAGGCAGTTTGTCCATCATAGCATTTGTCAACCGCATACCCTTCTAAAGTTAAGCCTTCCGCCATTGTGTCACATAATTCCTGTTCATCTTCAACAATTAAAATTCGCATATTAATTCTCCTTTTTGGTATGGGCTGCCGCTCAAAATGATCGGCAAGCAGTACTGATTATAACTATTTAGAGATAAAATTGGTGTTAAGGCAATTTAGTGATTGTCCTTAACACGGATTTTAACTCGCTTTTGTTAATATTAAGACGAAAGCGAGGAAATAGCTATGTTAGAAATAAAAAATGTCTCAAAAAAAATTGGTGAAACAATGATCTTAACTGATATCTCACTGACAATTTCATCAGGGTTAAACTTTATCGTCGGTCCATCCGGAAGTGGAAAAACGACGTTGCTGAAAATTATGAGTGGTATGGATTCCGATTTTGATGGAGTTGTCACCTATCGTGGTCAACAGCTGAAGCAATTGACAGCACAAGAACAAAGTTTCTTTTATCATAAAGTGTTTGGATTTATTTGGCAAGATAATCACTTGTTGCAAGAGTATACGGTATTAGAAAATTTACTTTTACCGATGTGGCGCAGTGGGATGCCTGACCGAGAGCAAGCGTTGAAAATTATTGAAGAGTTACAATTACAAGCGTTGACAAATAAAAAAGTGAAAAAACTTTCTGGTGGTCAAAAACAACGGGTTGCAATTGCCCGTGAATTAATGAAAAACCCTGAGGTTATTATTGCTGATGAACCAACGAGTGCCTTAGATGAGGCGACAAAAGCTGTGGTGATGGAAATCTTTCAAACGATTGCGAAGAAACGGACAGTAATTATTGTGACTCATGATCAGTCATGCATTAGTCCGCAAGCAAATGTGTATACGTTGGCAGAAGGGAAAATTGAGCAACGGACGTATACTCGATTTCAAAGGAGTAAAGCGTTAGCGATTCCGCCAAAGCGGCCATTTCCATTCAAGCGAGCACTTCAAGTTGCCAGTCTTCAATTGAAGCATCATTGGCTGCGAATTGGCATTCATGCGATGGCGATTTGTTGTGCAGCCGTATTACTTGGAGTGATGGTGAGTGGCTCGTTAACCGATAATGCCCAGCAACAATGGCAACAATTGTATCAGACGTATGGTGAGCAGTTGTTAGATATTAGTTTATATAATCATATGATTGACTCAAATGCGAGTGATGAAACAGCGACTCAAAAGCCAAATGGTGAAATTAGTCAAGAATTAACTGGTGTGTATGAGCAATACCGTGACGATGAACGGATTGCGTTTATGGCATATGTCGCAGCATTTGATGGGATTCAAATTACGCTTGATGGGAGAACATATGCGGTTGAAAGTTCAGCAAGTATGCCTGCGATTAATCGAATTATTGCAGGAGAAATGCCAAATGGTAGCGGAAATGAAGTGGTAATTCCGGAAAGTTTATTGGCTAATTTAGGTGAAACGACAACGTCAATTATTGGCAAAGAACTCGTGTTTAATGCGTCGATAAATAGATGGCAAAATAATGAACCAATTGCAACTCCCACTCAAACGACAGTTAAAGTAGTCGGCGTGATTGATACAACTGTAGTCTATGAATATGAAGGGCAACAAGCGAAATTTAGTGTTGATGATGCCTTTTTCTTCAGCCACTCTGCACTAAGTGAATTAGTCAAACCGATTGGTGGGAGCGTTGATTCAATGAATTTGCTGATGCGAACGAAAACGCCAGAAGCGCTGCTTGAAATGAAGGCGGAACTCAATAAGCAAGGACTTGTACCAACGGGCTCATTTGCACTTGTTGAAGATGTCGTGCAGTTGCAGACAAATACAACACAATTATCAACAATTGCGAGCAATATTCTTGGTGGAATGGCGTTACTCGTTGTCGGGGCACTTGCATTGATACAAGCTTTCCTTCGCCAAAGTGAATTTGCAATTTATAAAATGAGTGGATATGGTTCAAGTCAGTTAGCATCGATTATTTTTGCAGAGCATGTACTGATGGCAAGTATCGCGATGGGTCTGTTTGCGGGAGCAGCCGTCTTTTTCCAACGATTTGGGTCGTTATCACAAGTATTGGTGATGAGTGGACTTATTGTCTTATTAGCTTGTGGACAAGCAGCAATTACCATTGCATTGAGTCGAAGTGTGACGATTGAGCGTTGTTTACGGAAAGGATCAAAATAAGATGATTACTTTAAAAAATGTGACGAAAACATATGGCGATGAGCCGATTTTAAAAGGAGTAAACTATCAATTTCCCGAAACTGGTGTGGTGTGCCTGATCGGACCATCTGGGAGTGGGAAAACGACACTGTTACAATTACTTGCCGGATTTGATACCGCATATCAAGGTGAAATTATTATCTTTGGTGAAAATCTTGCGACATTGAGTGCGAGACAACGCTGTCAATATCGGCAACAACATATTGGTTTTGTGTTTCAAGATTATTGTTTATTACCAGGATATACAGCATTAGAAAATGTAATGATTGCTTGCGAACAACATGATTGTGATGCGCTTGGAAAAGCAAGACAATTATTGCAGCGGTTAGGAATCGCCGCCCAAAGTGACCAACTTGTTGAAGTGTTATCTGGCGGGCAAAAACAACGAGTTGCTTTAGCGCGCGCATTAATGCATGATCCTGAAATTATTTTTGCTGATGAACCAACTGGAGCATTAGATCACCAAGCTGCTCGTGAACTGCTGACTTTGTTACGTGAAATTGCTCAAGAGCGATTAGTAGTGATGATTACCCATGATCAAAATAGTTGTACGCCTACAGATGAAATTATTACAATTCAAGCCGGTGATATTTGCGTACAACAGCAAGCAAGTGGGGAACGAGTATGTACACGAACAATGAGCCAGAAGCCAGTTCGTAAGTTACCTGTTTGGCAATTAGCCCGCAAAAATTGGCGAATTCATTGGCAACGCTATTGTTTATTAGCGGTGATGATGACGATGAGTGTTGTTGCGAGTTTATTTGCGACCTCAGTTCAAACGGTATTACAACAAAAAATTGGCGAATTTGAACAAAAAAATCCAGCTTTTACGAATGGTTTTATTCAAACGGGAGCGAATGAGCACTTGTTAGCGAGTTTGAAACAAGACCAAAAAATTGCGCAAGTTTATTATCAATATGTCGTTGAAGATGTAACTTTGAAAGTTGGAGATCAGGTAGAAGTTTTCAGCGAAAAATTTCCAACTCCCAAAACGACGGAACGCTTATCATATGGGGTTATGCCCCGAAATGGGGCAGCGGAAATTGCGCTGACACCAAACTTAGCCCGTAAATTTTCAGCGACGATTGAAACGTTAATCGGTCAAACGGTAAGTTTAACGTATGCCGG
>JBOFQK010000251.1:0-1001 GCA_051660865.1 Culicoidibacterales bacterium
GAATTTCGCTCACAGTTTATTCCGTAATTAAGCCCGTCTCAATTAAAAACTGATGAGCAACCGCACTCGCTTCGAGTTGTTGGACATCAACTAAATAATTAAGCTCAATCATCGTTGCATTCGTTAACTGCTGCGCTAACGTCGCCAAAATCAGTTCAAGTTCCGGATATGTTGCCAACACTTCATTCCCAATTAATGGGACCGCATAATACGGTGGGAAGACACCTAAATCATCCTCAAGAACAACTAAGTCGAATTTTTTTAATAAACCATCAGTTGAAAACGCATCAATAATTTGAACATCACCATTTTCGAGCGCCAAATAGCGTGCCGATGAATCTAGGCCGCGTGAATCTTTGAACGTCAATCCATAGACAGCTTTAATCCCAACTAAGCCATCTTCACGATTTAAAAACTCAAATGATGTCCCTGTAACGAAGTTTTCACTCACACCTTTTAAATCACTAATCGTTGCTAAATCATACTCGGCTGCAAGTGTTGGTGTCACCGCCAACGTAAACGTATTATTAAACTGCATTTGCGCTAAGACCGTCACCGGATAGGCGGCTTCGAGCTCTTGCTTACTCGTCGCGTACACTGCTTCCACATCGGAAATTGGTGGATGCTTCAACATATCACCGTAAATCGTCCCCGTATATTCGATGTACAGATCAATATCGCCACGCTTCAGCGCATCAAAGACGACTTGCGTTCCACCTAAATTTAATTTCCGTTGGACCCGAATATCCGTTTTGGCTTCGATTAATTCGGCAATAAGATTCCCTAAAATTAGTTGTTCGGTGAAGTCTTTACTCCCTACGACAATAACCTGTTCGGTCGAATCTGGTGCCTGCCAAAAGCGCAAGAGATAGGCTGAACCACCTAGGGCAACGAGCACGATCAACCCAATTTTCGTCCAGCGAATTTGCCACTTCAATTTTTGTTTATCGACACCATCGCTTATTTTCAAACCAAGTGGCGTAATCGCAAATTCGAATCGC
>JBOFQK010000252.1:0-3268 GCA_051660865.1 Culicoidibacterales bacterium
GAGATTACAATACTTAATGCGACAGCGGCAATAATTTTCTTTTTCATTTTTTCATCATCCTTTTTTTATTTTATTCAGCGTTGCCTTTATTTGCAACAATTGTTCTTTTAGACTTTATTCACTGCTATTTTACCTTTTCTCTTCATAATTTGTGTCAAAATGTAAGTTTTAACTGTTTTTTCGTAAGTTTTAGTCGCTTTATTCAAGAATTTATTTGTTTTTTCCAATCAAAAAAGCACGTATCAAAGGTGCTTATCCCTTTGATACGTGCTTGCTTTACATTCGGTTCATCACGCTCAATTACTTGATGCATGTTTCGTATGCAAGCTTATTTTTTTAACCAGTGATATGTATAGACGCTAAAGTTTGTCTGTGTACTAGCATACATAATTTCAACTGTTTCCATTGTTTGATTCCCTAATAATTGAGCATCAATTTCGATTTTACCATCAACATATACTTCTTCAACCGGAATGTGCGTCATTCCTAGTACAATTTCAGTTGGTTCTAGTTTTTGACCATTTTGATCAAACACAGCAAGTGGTTGAATTGTAAATGTCGTTCCGTCAAAATCAGCAAACCCAAAATCTAAGAAGTTTTCTTCGGCTTGCAACTGTGCTAATTTCGGCAAGTTTTTTAACGGTCGTAAATCACTCACTTCAGCGTAGTTAACATTTAGTGATTCGAGATTGATCGCATACTCTAAACCTGTCAAATCGCGAACATAGCTGCCTTCAAGATCTAACTGCGTTAATTTTGCTAAATCACTTGCATGTAGCTTGTCAGCTTCTAGTTGCAACGCTTGAAGTACGCTCGTACGTAGTGTTGCATCGGGGATTGCAACAATTGGATTTGCTTCAATCGTTTTTGGTAACTGTAACCAATGGAACGTATACACGCTAAAGGCATTACTGTCGCTTGCATATTTGATTTCTAGCGTTTCAACTGTTTGACCACCTAATAATTTGGCATCAATTTGAATTTTTCCATCAACATACACGCTCTCAACTGGCAACGTTAGTGTTGTTGTACCACTTGATAATACCAATTCAGTTGGTTCTAGCACTTGGCCAGCTTTATCAAAGACTGCTGTTGGTTCAAGATTAAAGAAGCCATCAACATATGTTGCATAACCTAAGTCGAGGAAACTTTCATTGACTTGAAGTTCAGTCAACTTCGGCAAGTTTTGTAATGGTCGTAAGTCGGTCACTTCATTGTAGTTAACATTTAGTGATTCGAGATTAATCGCATACTCTAAACCTGTCAAATCGCGAACATAGCTACCTTCAAGATCTAACTGCGTTAATTTTGCTAAATCACTTGCATGTAGCTTATCACCTTCTAGTTGCAACGCTTGCACAATTCCCCCCCGTAAGGCTTCATCGGCAATTTCAATAATTGGGTTCGCTTCAACTTCAGTTGGTAACTGTAACCAATGGAACGTATACACGCTAAAGGCATTGACATTACTTGCATATTTGATTTCTAACGTTGCAACTGCTTGACCACCTAATAATTTGGCATCAATTTGGATTTTACCGTCAACATACACGCTCTCAACTGGTAACGTCATTGTTGTTGCACCACTTGATAACACCAATTCAGTTGGTTCAAGTACTTGCCCATCTTTATCATAGACTGTTGTCGGTTCAAGGTTAAAGAAACCATCACTATACGGTGCATACCCTAAGTCGAGGAAACTTTCATTGACTTGAAGTTCTGTTAACTTCGGCAAGTTTTGTAATGGTCGTAAATCCGTAACTTCCGTATAGTTTAAGTTTAATGATTTCAGATTAATCGCATACTCTAAGCCTGTCAAATCGCGAACATAGCTACCTTCTAAATCAAGTGCTTCTAAACGTTCTAACTCATGACTCATAATCGGTTCGCTTGTTAATCCAAGCGTTTGCATAATCCCTTGTTTTAATTCCGCATCTGGAATAAACACTTCATAACTCACGATTTCTAATTGTTCGCGAGCTTGAATTAATGCCTCAGACATCGTATCGGCTTCGATTTGCATTACATCACCACGAGCAATTAATGCTTTAGCAGCCGCTAATTGCGCCTGTAAATGCGCCACACTTGCTGCTGAATAGATATCTGTCTCTAACGCATCAAGTTCTGCAATCAGTGTTTGTAATTGTGTGATATCTGCTCGTGCTTCGTTAACATAATGTAACTTCGCATCTCCAAAGCTTCCGTGATCTGAACTATTGCCATTTCCTGCATCAGTGACAACTAATTTCAGTTCTTTGGCACCAGTAATATCAACTTGAAGATATTGTTGCGGATCTTTCGCACGCATCACATTCGTAGCGGCAACTTTTTTACCATCAACATAAATTTCGAAAATAATACTTGCTGCACTACTATTGTACATCACATGATCAACACCAACATACGTACTGAAGATGACAGCATCAGTTTGCGTTAAATCATAAATGATATTTGCATTCGCATGCGTCCCTAATCCTCGTTCATACGTGACACTTGCACCAAATTCATCAGTTAAGCGCAATGGCGACCCACTTACATGTTGATCTTTTTGAGTTGAACTATAACTTTGTGTTGCTTTTGTCCACTCATAATCAGTTAAGTACACATAGTCGGCTAAATCAACAACTGTTGCTTTTCGCATTTTTGTCGTCGTATTCCCTTCACTATCTGTCACAGTATAGTTGATTTCGTAATGACCAGGTTTATTTGGCGTAAATGTCTCAAGACCTGTTATTTGAACTTGGTCAGTTAAATCACCATCTTCGGCATCAAATGCCTGATATGCTCCAATGACTGTCGCTACATCTAATTGTGGTCCGGCTTCATATAACTGATCTGCCTCGATTTCAATGACTGGTACTTCACTTACTGACAGTAAAACTGGATTTCCCCACGTTGCGTGGTCTGCGCCATTCCCATTACCAGCATCAGTCACGACAAGTTTTAGTTCACTTGCTCCAGTGATATCTAATGAGAAATATTTTTGTGGGTGTCCAGCTTTCATCACGCCACTATCGTAACGTTTCTCCCCATCAACATAGACTTCAAAAGTCACTGTTCCTGTACGATGAGACATATCATGCTCGATTCCGATATATGATTGGAAGCGAACATATTGATCAACTGGTAACTGATACACAATTTCAGCATTGGCATGTGTGCCTAATCCTTTATCATAAATAATCGCTTCTCCATCTTCACTCGTTAAACTTAACGCTTTGCCATTTAAATTTCCATCTTTTTGTGGGGTTTTATAGCTTTGCGTTGC
>JBOFQK010000253.1:0-8582 GCA_051660865.1 Culicoidibacterales bacterium
CAGCAACGAAAGTGAGCCAGTTTATGATGGCTGGGACGAAAACTTACCGCGGCGAAGTGACAATTGGTTTTAGTACGGAAACAGAAGATGCACATGGTGCAACGATTGAAACAAAAGCTGTGGAAGTAAACCAGTGGACAGCAGCTGATATCGATGCTGTTTGTGCCTCACTTGTCGGTAGAATCACCCAAATTCCACCAATGTATTCAGCTGTAAAAGTCAAGGGTAAAAAATTATATGAGTATGCTCGTGCTGGACAAAGCGTTGAACGTCCAAGTCGTGAAGTTGATGTTTTCAGCCTCGAATGGGAGCCAGAAACACTCGTTTTTGTGGATGGTACGATGAAATTTAGTTTTACAGTCACATCATCAAAAGGGCTCTATGTCCGGACGTTAGCCGTCCAAATGGGAGAAGCATTAGGCTATCCGGCGCATATGTCAAATTTACGACGGTTAGGATCAGGCGTGTTTACGCTTGACCAAGCGCAAACGTTAGCGGAAATTACGGAAAATGGTCCTAACTTAAAGAGTATTGCCCAAGCGTTACGCGTTTATCCGCATTTTCAAGCAAATGAACATATTGCTAAACTTGTGCGCAATGGTGTCGTTTTACGTGCGAATCAAATTCCTTTCCCTTTAACAACGCCAGAAGTTGTTGTTTACGATGGTGAAGTAGCGCTTGCAGTGTATGGACCACACCCAAGTAAACCAGATTTATGGAAGGTTATTCGTGGCTTCCGACAAGAAGAGGAGATGTAGTGAGTGCAAGTTATTACCTTAAATGAACAAAAATTTCGCCAACATACAACGTGCCCAATCGATAAGCCACTCGTATTAGCGCTTGGTTATTTTGATGGTGTGCATCGGGGGCATCAAGGATTGATTGAGCAAGCACAGCACTATGCGAAACAACATCAGGCATTGACGGCAGTGGTAACGTTTTGGCCCAATCCCAATGTCGCTTTAGGCAAAGCTGAAGATTCGGGGACGTTGACCCCAGTCCAGATGAAAGAACGCGTCATGGCTCATTATGGGGTAGATGTCTTGATTACCGTGGAATTTTCAGCCTGGTTACGCCAATTATCACCTGAAGCATTTCTGCAACGATTATTTGCCCAATTCGAAGTTGCGGCCGTTGTCGTTGGCTTTGATTTCCGCTTTGGCAAGCAAGGGCGTGGGAATGTTGAATTATTAAAGCAGCAACCTAAGCCAGTTCATGTGATTTCAGCAATTCAATATGAGCATGAAAAAATCAGTTCGACAGGAATTCGTCATTTGATTCAAAGTGGCCAAATTGCACAGGCAAATCATTTACTTGGTCGCAGTTATGAAGTGTGTGGCGTCGTGATGAATGGGCTCCAAAATGGCCGGAAATTAGGCTTTCCTACAGCTAATTTAGCATTACAAGAACACTACGTTTTACCGGAAACTGGCGTGTATGCCGTTCGAGTCTATGTGCAAGGTTGTTGGTATCAAGGAATGGCCAATGTTGGCCACGCACCAACGATTCGTCGCAATGAATTAACCGGTTCATTTGGGAATGCTCATGAACCACTAATTGAAGTCAATATTTTCGCATTTGATCAAACGATTTATGGTGAAAGTATCCGAGTCCAATTTGTGCAGCGAATTCGAGCAGAACAAAAATTTAGCGGTGTTGAGGCGTTAAAAGCACAATTAGCCCAAGACAAACAAGCGATTATTGATTACTTTTTGCAGTTAATCAATTCATAATCAGGGATTGTGTTGCAACTGTCTTGTTGATAGTGTATAATTTGAGACGACCTTGTTCTAGGCTTTTCGACCACTCCGGCGTCTAGCTTTGATGAAGGCGACTTTTATTTCAATTCAAAGGAGGAAATTACAAATGGCAATTACTAAAGAACGTAAAAACCAAATCATTGCAGAATATGCAACGAAACCAGGAGATACAGGTTCTCCAGAAGTACAAATCGCTTTATTGACTGAAAACATCAATAACTTAAATGTGCACTTCAAACAACACAAACATGACCACCACTCACGTCGTGGATTATTACAAATGGTTGGACACCGTCGTAACTTATTAAACTATGTTAAGTCTAAAGACGTAACACGTTACGTAGCATTAATCAACCGTTTAGGATTACGTCGCTAATCACGAGTGTTGTCTAAACACACTTAACTTACATATATATTTTTCAAATCACAAATCACAAATAAATCACAAATCACACCTAAAAGAGTCGCAAGACTCTTTTTTTTTTTGAATTAGCGTGTATAATAAAAGCAGATAGCAATTAAACAAAGGGGATTATTTTATGACTGAAAATCGTGCAAAGCAATTATTTATGGAATTTGTCGCTAAAAAAGATAAAGCCCAAACGTATTTTGAAAAAGGTGACGCAATGTTGGCGTTTGGTAAATATACGTACTATATTGATCATGTAGATTTGAATGAAGCACTTGATTACGAAATGTTAGCGAAAATTAGTGAATATGTCTTAAAAAAACATAATTTAAATTTAGATGCAATTATGACAGTTGGCATTTTAGATAAGCGTCAAAAAGAAGGAATTGAACTCAATGAAGATCAAGTACTTTATTTGGAAGATGCGAAAAAATATGTCGATGAGACGTGGTTACGTTTAATGTTACACTTAGAGCAACCAACATTTATGCAATAATATTTAAAAGGACTAACGGCTGTTAGTCCTTTTAATTTGACTGAAATTCATCGAGTGAGGAGTTCGAAAGCTGGGTTAGACTGGTAACAACCTAAAATTGGGACTAAATAAAGCTTTAGAAAATTGGGATAAATTTTAATCTGAAATTTTTAGCACTCTCATTGACAGAGTGCTAATACGAGTGGTAAGATAAGCTCAACTAGCGCATATAGATAAAAAAATAGTATGCCTAAAAAGGAGGACTTGGCGATGATGGATGTCAATAAATGGACAACAAATTTACAATTAGCAGTTGCGAGTGCACAATCACAGGCTGTGAGTCAATCGCAAAGTGAAATTACACAACTCAATCTCGTACTAGCGTTTTGGAATCAAGAACGTTCGTTGATGAAACGATTATTTGTGCGGGCTAAAATTGATGAAAATACGTTTAATCAAGCTTTAAATCAAAGTGTGCAACAATTACCAAAGCTTGGCACAGCAAATAATCAGATTGGATTTAATCCGAATGTGATGAGTTTATTTGAAAAAGCAGCAACATATATGGCAAAGTACGAAGATGAATACTTAGCGATTGAGCATATTTTACTGGCATTAACGAAAAGTACGGATCCAAATATTAAGCAGCTATTTAGCCAGTTTGATATTTCGAAAAAACGCTTAAGTGACGCATTAGCAATTATTCGTGGAAATCAACGGATTACGTCAAAAGAGCCCGAGGCAACGTACGAAGTTCTCGAGAAATATGGTCGTGATTTAGTTGCTGAAGCTCGTAGTGGGAAAATCGAGCCCGTAATTGGTCGGGATGAAGAAATCCGCCGCATGATTCAAATTTTGTCGCGGAAAACAAAAAATAATCCGCTTTTGATTGGTGAGCCTGGAGTCGGGAAAACGGCAGTTGTTGAAGGATTAGCGAGTCGGATCGTTCGTCAAGATGTTCCCGAATCATTGAAAGATAAAATTATCTTTGAATTAGACCTCGGATCATTAATTGCTGGTGCAAAATATCAAGGTGAATTTGAAGAGCGGCTGAAAGCTGTCTTAAATGAAATTAAAGCGAACGAAGGCCGAATTTTATTGTTTATCGATGAGATTCATATGTTAGTTGGTGCGGGCCAAACATCGGGGGCGATGGATGCGGGGAATTTACTGAAACCAATGCTCGCGCGAGGTGAACTCCATTTAATTGGAGCAACGACGTTAAATGAATATCAAAAACATTTAGAAAAAGATGCGGCGCTTGAACGACGATTCCAACGGGTAATGATTGATGAACCAAGTGTGGAAGAAACGATTACAATTTTACGCGGGTTAAAAGAACGATTTGAAATTCATCATGGTGTGAAAATTGCCGATCAAGCGTTAGTGAGTGCGGCAATTATGTCAGAACGCTATATTACTGACCGGTTTTTACCAGATAAAGCCATTGATCTCATTGATGAGGCATGTGCGATGATTCGAACAGAAATCGATTCGATGCCAGCTGAACTTGATAGTCTCGTGCGTAAAGTAATGCAACTTGAGATTGAAGAAGTTTCGTTGAAACAAGAACGTGATGCGGCTTCAAAATTACGTTTAGAAACATTACGCTTTGAACTGGCGAATACGAAAGCCTTGATGCAAACGATGCGCGAACAATGGGAGCAAGAAAAAGCCGCGATTGGCGGTGTTCAAAAACTCAAAGAAGATTTAGAAGCTGCGAAACATGCGCTAGAAATGGCTCAAACCCAATCAAATTATGAACAAGCGTCACAAATTCAATATGAAACAATTCCTAATTTAGAAAAAGCAATCACGGCAGCAGAACGTGCTGAAAGTGAAGTCGAACAAGAGAATCGCTTAGTGCGAGAAATTGTGACCGATGAAGAAATCGCAGAAATTATTGGGAAAGCGACGAATATTCCAGTTGCAAAATTGTTACAAGGTGAGCGAGAACGGTTATTAAACTTACAGGCCACACTTGGTGAACGTGTCATCGGTCAAGATGAAGCGTTAACATTGACGAGTGATGCGATTATTCGCGCGCGTGCTGGGATTAAAGACCCGCAGCGACCAATTGGTTCCTTCTTATTTTTGGGATCAACTGGGGTTGGAAAAACCGAAGTGGCCCGCACGTTAGCGGAAACATTATTTGCGTCAGAAGAACATATGATTCGCATTGATATGTCCGAATATATGGAAAAACATGCGGTTAGTCGTTTAGTTGGTGCGCCTCCGGGTTATGTTGGCTACGACGAAGGTGGACAATTAACAGAAGCCGTGCGGCGCAATCCATATTCAATTGTTTTATTAGACGAGGTGGAAAAAGCACATCCAGATGTCTTTAATATTCTCTTACAAGTACTCGACGATGGTCGTATTACTGATGGAAAAGGACGAACAGTTAATTTTAAAAATACAATTATTATTATGACGTCAAATATTGGATCCCAGTATTTATTGACTGAACCTGATTACCAGGTAGCGTCACAGCATGTACGTGCAGAACTGAAAAATTATTTCCGGCCTGAATTTTTAAATCGGATTGATGAAATTGTGATTTTCAAGCCGTTAGAAAAAACGCATATTTATACTTTAGTCTCAAAACAACTTGCTTTGTTAAATCAACGTCTGTTTGAGCAAGAAATTCAGGTGCAACTTACACCACAAGCAGTCGATTTCCTTGTAGAACATGGTTATGAGCCACAGTATGGAGCACGGCCATTAAAACGCTTTATGCAAAAACAAGTTGAAACGCTCGTAGCTAGATTAATCATTGCGGGAAGTGTCCATTTGAAGCAAACAATTGTCATTGATGAAAATGCCGGTGAGCTAGTTTCATCTGTACAAACGAGTGAAATTCGTGGCGAATGATTAGTTTTTTTGCAAAAATGATTTAGTTGATGAAAACGCTCTATTTTTGAGTCAAGATTAAGCAAATTTATATAAAAATTAACAAGTAGTTTTTAAAACTACTTGTTAATTTTTTGTTGGCTATGTATAATAAGAAGTGAAGTTGTACAACTTGTACAGCTAAGGCACTTTTGAAGGAGGAGTTAATAACCGTAGGTTTATTAACGAATACGCATATGAAATTAGCGATGGTTACCGATTCAGCAATACAAGTTTTACCAGAAACATTAGTTAAATACCCTGTTTACGAAGTTTCACTTTCAGTGAGTTTTGGACAAGAGACATATAAAGAAAATATTGATATTGATTTAGAAACGTTTTATTCACGTTTAGAGCAAGGGGAATTTGCGACGACGTCACAACCAGCACCGGGTGATTTCCTCGTTGTTTATGAAGATTTAAAAGCTCAAGGCTACACGGACATTCTTGTGTTCAGTGTTTCAAGTAAGGGAAGCGGAACATATAATTCAGCAACCCAAGCAGCAGCAATGGTCACGGGAATGAACATTGTCATTCATGATACGTTACAAGCTTCAGTCATGGCGGGAGAAACAGTTAGCTATATTGCGGAACAAGTTTTTGATCACGGTTGGAGCATTGAACAAGCAATTCAATATTATAAAGATGATTTTAATAACCACAATATTATGGTGACAATTGATAATATGGAACATTTAAAGCGGAGTGGACGTGTCAGTTCAGCACAAGCTTTATTTGGAAGTTTATTGAGCATTAAACCAATTATTGAAATGCAAGCTGGTGAAGTTGTTTCAACAGGAAAACAACGGACATTTAAACGTGCATTACAATATATTGTTGAACAGATGGTTGAAAAAAATCCGAAGCGCATCGTGATTATGCATGCGTTAAATACTGAACGGCAAGCAGAACTAGAAAAAATGTTACGTGCAGTTTTACCGGATGTTGAATATTCATCACGTTTTATGACGCCAACAATCGGAGCTCACTCTGGACCAACATTACTTGGATGTGTGTGGTTTAAGTAAGGACTGATTAGTAAGATAATCTTAAGTATCAATTGAGTGAAAAAAGAGAGCGAAAGCTCTCTTTTTTCGTTTAGTAATGATTGAAGTTGCGAAGCTGAGGCAAGCTAATAAAAAAGCAGTACAAACTCTTGAAAAAGTGTTAAAATAGATAGGATGGCTTTTTAAAGCCAAAGTTGAGAAATTAGAGGTAGATGAGATGAAAAGTTCAAATTTTGCCAAAGGTGCTACGATTGCGACAATCGGGATCGTCTTAACAAAATTTTTAGGAATGATGTATTCATTCCCGTTAGAAAATTTAATTGGTGATGAAGGTGGGGCTTTATACCAATACGCGTATAATTTATATGTTATCTTTTTAGATGTTGCAACGGCGGGTATTCCTTTTGGAATGGCTAAATTTGTGGCAATGTATAATTCAAGAGGTGATTATCGCTCAGGGGTAAAACTTTGGCGGATTAGTACACTCTACATGGTGATTATTGGTATTATTAGCTTTTTAGGGCTTTATTTGGTAGCACCAGCGATTGCGGAGGTCTTTGCGACAAGCAGTGCAACTGCAAGCGAAGTCGGAGATATTGTTTATGTCATTCGGATGCTTGCACCAGCTTTAATCGTAGTACCGGCATTAGGTGTTAGTCGTGGGTTCTTCCAAGGCTATGGGGATATGAGTCCAACAGCATACTCGCAATTTTTTGAGCAGTTGTTCCGAATCCTCTTTTTACTTGGTGCAGCCTATTATGTGATGCGAATTTTACCAACTGGAGATGTTGTCGTCGCAACTGGATGGGTTGTTTTTGCTTCGTTTATCGGTGCAGTCGCAGCGATGCTTGTCCTCGCGTTCTTCTGGTTGAAGAGTTATCGCTCAATTAATCAGAAAATCAAAGTACAAACAATTCAAAAAGAATATAGCTCATGGACATTGTTCAAAAAATTGTTATTTTTCTCAATTCCATTTGTAATTGTGAGCGTTTCAGCAAATTTATATCCATCAATTTCAAATGCAACTTTCAACTCTGCGATGATTGCGACAGGATATACATTTGAAGAATCAAGTAATATTTTGGCGGTTATCCAATTATGGGCGCCAAAAATCACCGCAATTCCAGTTTCGCTATCAATGGGAGTCTCATTAGCACTCATCCCGTATGTGACGCAAGCGTATGCTCAAAAAGATTTGAAAACAGTTCGGCGGTACACTGTGCAATCGATGAATTTAATGCTATTATTCACGATTCCAGCTGCATTTGGGATTTTATCGGTTTCCGAGTCACTCTATAGTGGTCTATATAGTCCAAGCTCATATGGACCAACAATTTTAGGTGTTGACGCTTTCCGTGGAATCTTCTTAGCACTCTCGATGGTAACCGCCGCGGTGTTACAAGGAACAAACCAACAAAAAATTGCGGTGCGTAATGCATTAATTGGTGTGATCGTTAAACTTGTTTTGAATGTACCAATGATTTATTTATTTGGTCCACTCGGCGATGTGTATACTTCAATTTTAGCGTTAGGAACAGATGTTGGTTTAAACATTTACCAACTCTATAAAATTACCAACTTCTCGCAAAAACGCTTTTGGCGCAATACAATTTTGACAACGCTAGCAAGTCTTGTCATGTTTATCGCTTTAATGGGTGTGAAGTATGTATATCCGTTGATCGGTTTAACGTTAGAGACGCGGATTTCAGCATTATTGATGACTGGAATTAGTGCCATGGTTGGTGGAATCATCTTCTTAGCAATTGCTTGGTATTTTGGCTTATTAAAACAATTAAAACGAAAATAAAGAGTGAAAAATGACGTGCTTGCAGCATGAAAGCTGACAGTAATGCGTCATTTTCACGTTATTGAAAGGATAGAATAAAGATGCGTTTAGATAAAATTTTAGCAAATAGTGGTTACGGAAGTCGAAAAGATGTCAAGAAATTATTACGTGGGAAAGCTGTCACAGTCAATGGAGTAGTGGCAAAAGATGCTGCTGCTCATGTTGATCCACAAAAAGATATGATTTTTGTTGG
>JBOFQK010000254.1:0-1221 GCA_051660865.1 Culicoidibacterales bacterium
AAAACAGAATTCACGTATTCAGTCGAGTACTTGAGTCGTCAGCCCTCAATAGCTCTGTCGGTAAAACAGTTGAACGGAAATCCGTAATTACATGGTTCGCGAGCCGGTTGATTCAGATTATTTTGGTGCAACTGTTTGAACGTGGTATTCTACAGAATACATATACGACACCTACACACCACAATTTGAGATCATTTTCGCCATGTGAACGTGTGAAGTCAGTTTCTTTGGTTTACTCGGTTGTTTCTCTTGACGTGCCGATCTGTAAAAGCAGGATGGTCACTGTGAGCGTATTGACAAATATTAATTCGAGTCAATAATCAGTAATAACGTATTTAATCGTGTACTTGATTCGTCAGCCCTCAATAGCTCATTCGGTACAGCAGCGGATCGGATGTTCATGACTTCTTGTCGATTCTCTATCGGTTTAGATGATCTTTTTCAACCTTTTTATCTTTATATTTTACTGAGTTCATTTTCCACACACTCTTTCATTTTGAACTTTTATTCGCTCTCTGTACCTGTGATTTCGTTACCTCTAATTTACTCCAAAGTGATGTTTGCGTATAGACAATGTGCAAAACCAACACAGTTACTGTGAGCTTATAGGCAAGAAGTTGTCTCTAGTAAATAAACAGAATTCACTTATTTAATCGCGTACTTAGGTCGTGAGCTTTTGATAGCTCAGTTGGAAGAGCAGCGTACCGATAATCCATTTGGACTTTTTTCCAGTCTCTGTCAAGCCAGATGTACTTTGTGCGAATGTTTTATCGTTAGATTCTACTTAGTGCATTTACATTGCTCGAATTTCCTCACGGTGAATTTATCAGCGGCTTGATTTTTAGCCGAGGAACTAAAAAACCAAATGAACAGCTATTTATATAGGATTATTTAATGACAACCGAGTGGTGAGGGGCTTGAATCAATAACATTGTTCATGATAATCATCAATTTATCAGTTTCGTTTGTTGAGTTTTCCCAGGAATTCTCAGTTTCTTCATCTTTGGCCTGTTTATCTGAAGAGCCTGACAATCGTTTTCTTAAACAAGATTGCATTATGATTAGAAGAAAATTCGAGTCAGCGACTGTTAGAATTCGTTCTCGTATATCTTTCGGAAATCTTTTTGAAAGAGATACGTTTTGTTGATTTGGTGTTAAGCATCTAAAGGTGTTCTATGGCGAAACTTTCATAGAAATAAAATTTAATTTCGAATTGCAAGT
>JBOFQK010000255.1:0-2021 GCA_051660865.1 Culicoidibacterales bacterium
ATTTTGCCAATAGATATACCCGACAGTCACTATTATTAGCAGAAAAATACCGATTGTGATTGATTTCCAGTTTAATTTCGCCATTATTTCCCGTTGCCAATTTATTGTAAAAGTTTATAAATAGCTCAAAACTCTACAACGAACTGTTTGCTTCCCCGTTCATCGTGTTCAATTTGGCTGACTTGCGAATCTTGTTTCCAAGGGCAAGGCAGCTACTTTTGTTTGTTCTAACACTCCAAGGGCGTAAATTCGGATACAACGAATCCTACATATTTGTTTCATCGTTTCGGTGATAAAGCAAATTGATAGTTACTCAAATTGATAGCAGCGTTCAAGTCGCGATCAATCGTCAAGTGACAGGCTTCACAATCAAATGTGCGTTCAGAGAGCGACAGCCGTGTTTTGACCACTCCACAATGCGAACATTGCTTTGACGATGGAAACCACATATCTGCCTCAATAAATGCAATGCCGTATTTTTGGCATTTGTACATCAGTTGGCGCTTGAGTTCGTATAATCCTTGTTTCTGAATTGCTTTCGCTAAGTGTTTATTTTTCATCATTCCTTGAATATTTAACGTCTCCATAACTATTTGCGACGGTTTGGTTTTCACCATCTGATTCGTTGTTTGATGAAGATGATTGAGGCGGATGTTTTTTAGCCTGCGATACAGCAATTTAATTTGTTGTTCGAGTTTGAGGATATTATTCGTCTTTACAAATTGGCTTCCTTTCTTATTTTTTTGATACTTTTTAGAAACTTGTTTTTGCAGTCTGCGCAAGCGTTTCTCAAGCTTTCGCACTGTTTGACTTTTATTAATGTTTTTAAAAACTGTTCCATTTGAACAGACAGCTAAGTGCTTGATGCCAACATCAATACCTAAACTTTCGCCGGTTAATTGCGGTTGTTCAAACTCCTGCTCGACACCAACTGCGAGATACCAATACTTCCCATCATAACTAATGCGTGGATTTGTGTATTTACCTTCAGTAGGTAACTGTTCTTGCGTTTGAATCCAACCAACTTTTTCAATTAAAACTGATTGAACTTTAACTTTGAGTTTTTCATTGTCGTTATAAAAGCTTGGCTTTGAGCGCTTTCGACTTTTAAAACGTGGTTTTTGCGCAAGACCGTGAAACATGCGCTTATAAGCGAAACAGGCGTCTTTGACCGCTTGTTTGGCGACATTGTTTGATACTTCACTTAGCCAAGCAAAGTCAGTTTTCTTCAATTGTGTCAGCTCTTTGCGCAACTCATTGTCAGAAATGAACTTGCCACCATTTTGATAATTGTCTTCTTGGCGAGCAAGTGTCCAGTTGTAAACAAAACGCGCGGTTCCAACTGATTGCCACAATTTTTGCACTTGTTCAGCAGTTGGATAGAGTCTAATTTTTTGAGCGAGGATCATCTTCGACCAACTCCTTTATCATCTGCTTCGCTTTATTTGCACGTCGCCCTTGAAGACGAGCACTAAAAACAGTGATAATTTGTATCATATCTTCGACTAATTCTTGTTGCTCTGTTTTATCTGTGTTATCGATGATTTCAATATCACAATTGTAAAGCGATGCAATATATTCGATAAGTTCATACCCAAAGCGGAGTAATCTGTCTTTATAAAGCACAACAACTTTGTCGACTTCATTTTGTGTGATGAGTCTTAATAGCTCTTGAAGCCCTTTGTTTTTATAGTTAATTCCGCTTCCAATATCATGAATAATCTCAAAGGGCTTCCCCTGAGCGATTAAATAGGCTTGCATGTTTTCAATTTGTCGCTCAAGGTCACCTTTTTGTTTTAATGAACTCACTCGACAATAGCCGATAACTTTACGATTTGGGTCCTTGATACCCAAAACGCAATTCAATTGCTCTTGGGAATAGTAACGATAACCACTTTCTGATGTGTGATGTGGCTTTAACTTTCCACTTCTATCCCAATTTCGCAATGTTTGAGCCGTCACGCCTAATAATTTAGACATTTGGGCGATTGAATAATATTTCAACTTTATCACCTCTCGAA
>JBOFQK010000256.1:0-1171 GCA_051660865.1 Culicoidibacterales bacterium
AACGCAAAAAATTGCTGCTTTTAAAAGCAGTTCAATTGCAGTAGAACCAACAAATGTTTTTCGGACAATTGGCCCGAATATTCGGGCGTTTTATAGTACTCATTATGATCAGTTACGGTTTCCACTCTATGAGGGGCGGCTATTTACTGAAGCAAATACAAGTGAGGCACTTGTCGGTGCGCAGGTCAAAACGAAAATGATTGCTGGTAAAGAATATGTTGAAGTTGCTGGAAGTCAGTATCAAGTTATTGGCAAACTTGGACGGACGCCAGAGAGTAATTTATATATGACGGTTTTAATTAATGAAAATCAATTTTTTTCAGAAGCAAATACGGTAATAACGCTGGATACACATTTTGCTGATCCTCTTTTTCAACTCGATTCACAAGCGTTAAATCACTATGGTACTCGCGATGGGAGTCAGGCGTTTTTTCTCAATGTGAATTGGTTTGCGCTTTTGCTTTTCACCGGAACAATTGGTGTGATTACTTTATTATTTGAACGTCAGTTTAGGCACGAAAATCAAATTTTATTTTTGAGTGGTTGGAGCCGCAAACAGTTATTAATCGGCAATCTTTGGAAAATTGGTGGCAGTGTTGGTAGTGGATTACTTGGTGTTTACGGTGCTTTGTTTCTGTTTAGTGTGCCACAATTACAGTATGAATTTTTGCTTTTTAGTCTGCTTTTTTTGAGTGGTTGCCTGATTACGTATACAACTGTAAGTTGGAAGTTGGAGGCGAAAGTGTATGGAGTTTTATCATAACTGCAAAGAAAACGGCTGGATTTATGGATTAAAATTACTCGTGACGGGCTGTCTCTTTTGCTTTTTGTATGCAACTGCGAGTTACTTTTTTGCGACGCAAGCACTGAATGAACGTTTTGTCGATCAAAGTGAAGATACGATGATTCGTTTAATTGATGAAGTAGTTGAAGCTGCTGATTTTACTGCTTATTTGAATAACTCTGATAAATTAGCGACAGTGAGTGATTTTTATACAATGCTCAATTCACAAACGGTATTTAATTATTTAACAATGTCGGCCCAACCATTGTTAATTGCCAATTTTCACCAACCAAGTCAATTTTATTATGATATGAATGGTGATGGATTGAGTGATGCTGATGAAGCAACACTCATCGAAAATGGGATAACGTATACTAATGTGAAGAC
>JBOFQK010000257.1:0-1031 GCA_051660865.1 Culicoidibacterales bacterium
GTCCATTTGAAGCACACACACACGCCCAACACACACACTCCATTAATGTGGAATACACGTTTTAAATGTTGCAACTAAGTGTCAGGCTTCGTTGAAACAGTCGTCAGTGTATAGTAAAGGAAATCCGAATGACCCGGGTTTGAGTTCCGACCTTGTTCAGCAAATTGTTGCTCGGTTTTATGACGAGTCCATATGTTGCAGAGACACACACAGACACAAAACCGTTCAATGTGGAATACAAGAATTATATGTTGCACTTAAGTGTAAGCCTTTGTTTGCATAGTAGTTTGAGCGGCGGCTGGAACCCGAATGGCCCGTAAGGAGTCCAGATCTTGTTCAACAAATTGTTGCACTTCTTTTGGTCGCGGTATTAGGCTTAGTTTATTTGGAGCACTCACACACGCACAACACACACACACTATTAATGTGGAATACACGTTTTAAATGTTGCAATTAAGTGTCAGTCTTCGTTGACACAGTCGTAAGTGTATCGTACCGGAAATCCGAATGAACCTGGTTTGAGTTCCGACCTTGTTCAGCAAATTATTGCTCGGTTTTATGACGACTTCATTTGTTGCAGATAAACACACACACACACAGACACAGAAACACCTTCAATGTGGAATACACGAATTAAATCTTGCACTTAAGTGTAAGCCTTTGTTAGCATAGTAGTTTGAGCGGCGGCTGGAAATCCGAATGGCTGGGGTTCGAGTCCCCATCTTGTTCAACAAATTGTTACACCTCTTTTGGTCGCGGTACAAGGCTTAGTACATTTGGAGCACACACACACGCACAACACACACACACTGAATCAATGTGGAATACACGTTTTAAAAGTTGCAATTAAGTGTCAGGCTTCGTTGACACAGTCGTAAGTGTATCGTACCGGAAATCCGACTTGCTCTTTTTCGAGTTGATCTTGTTCAACAAATTGTTGCACAACTTCAGATCACGGTTTAATGCCGAGTCCATTTGCTGCACACAAACACACATAAACACACACACACACACACACACACACACACACA
>JBOFQK010000258.1:0-2678 GCA_051660865.1 Culicoidibacterales bacterium
CCGCATTTTATCGTGATACATTCTATCCAAGTGGGGCAACAATGACACAAAATTCAGGCTTAGTAACTGCGCTTAATGTTGTAGCAGAAATTATTATTGGTCGTGTCTATGACGTCTATGCGTATGCAGCAAGAATTGAAGATATTATTAGACCAGAATTCAAAATTGTTGCTAACAGCTGGAGTGTTGAGGGAATAAGCGAAACAGCAACGGTAACGTACGTACCTGCCGCAGAGGATGAAATTGCGGTTGAGCTTGGAAGAATACCACAATATGATGGAGATGGGAATCCAAATGTCGTAACGTTAAAATTCATAATTGAACCACGCGATCCATATTATGGAACGGGTACAGTTCAAATTCCAACTAATGTTTCTGCTGAGTTTGCCTATATTAATCCGATTAATTTAGAACCAATTGTTCAAACAGCAGAAAGTCCAGAAGTCAGCCTAGCATTCGTTGAGGGATCAATTACGATTCTTAAAGAAGTTAGTAATCAAGAGACAGATGAAAAATTCAGTATTTTTCTTCAAGGTGTAGGTGAAACGAATACACAAACATATGGTTTTGAAGTGAGTGAAGTAGAAAGTGAAGTATTCAATTTCTATATGAAAGCACCAACGACAGACATTGAACCGAATACGGATTATAGTAAAAATTACCTCACTATTGGACAATTTACGATTCGTGAGATTATTCAACAAAATTATGGTTTAGTTAGTATTGAGTATGCGTATGACACCGATTTAATGACACCAGGATTGCAAGGTGAATATATTGAGTATGATGTGAATGATCCCAACCCAATAATTATAGATAAAGATCATCAAGCAATTTATATCAAAGTTACGAACGAACAAACGAATACTGATTATTGGTATGATGATGCTCAAGTGACAAATATTTTTAATTATACCGGAATAGCACCAGTTCCATCTGCAGTTATTACTTTTGGAAAAGAAGAACAGGATGTAGCGTAAACAAAAGCAACTGAAAGGTAGATTCTACTTTTCAGTTGCGATATGAGAAAGGGGTGGAAGTAAATGAAGCGGATTTTCAAGATAGCGGCAACAACTTTAATTCTTGCAATTTGTACAGTAGTTGTTGCAGGATTTGCTGGTTTACTACCAATTCAATTCTTTAATGTTTTATCAGGAAGTATGGAGCCAACTATTCCAACAGGAAGTATTGTTGCAATTTATAAAATTGATCCGAATCAGCTTGCGGTTGATGATGTAGTGATGTTTAATCCGCGTCAAACAAGTATGGTTATGCATCGTGTAGTTGCCATCAATGAGACTGAGAATGGGAAAGAATTTATTACACGCGGAGATGCAAATAATACAAATGATCCGATTCCAATTTATTCAACAGAGATAGTTGGGAAAGTATTCTTTTTCTTACCATTAATTGGTGCATTAATCAGTTGGATTAAGGGGAATGTAATTGCTTTTGTTATCTTTTTATTAGCAACGATGTTTGCTGTGCGAGCGGGAGCGAAATTTATCAAACATCAATGGCAAGCTGAGCAATAGTTGGTTTTGATGTTATCCGAACGGAGGGAATGATATGAAAAATCAGAAAAAATATTTGATTGTTGGGGGGATAACCGCAACGGCATTTACATTGGTTGGAGCCTTCGCCTTTTTTAATTCGAGTGATAGTGTTACCAATCCATTTTCAACCGGAAGTACACGTGGTGGTGGTTCTGGAATTCAAATAGTTGAAGATTTTAAATCAATAGAAACAGATAATCCTACTCGTGGATTTGAAGAATATGATGATGATTCATCATTATTGAAAGAAATCACAGCAACTAATCCACCAACAACGGATTATGGAAAACCACTGTCAGGGCCGACTGAGGTTTTACCAGGAGAAAAATTTGTGAAACAAGTTCGGATTGATAGTGAGGCAAAATATTATCAATATTTGCGTGTTAAAGTGATCATCGATTGGGATGCGGCATTTATTACTAAACTTATGGAAACTAAAGCTTTGACGAAACAACAGGCGGTTGAATACGCAAATAGTTACTTAGAGGTTGTTTTACCAGACAAAGGAAAATTGTTAACTGAACAAAATTGGTTGGGTGGAATTCCACGATATACATTTAATTATGTATCATCATACGAATTGTCAGCAACACCATTAGTAACATTGGACGATGTCTCAACAACAGGTTACCTTTATTATAAATTTGCGATTGCACCAAGTGCGTATACAGCGGATATTATTAGTTCAGTAAAATTATTAGCAAATGCCGGTAATGAATTTCAAAATGCTAAATTTGAAGTGTTAGTTGACGCTGAAGCAATTCAAGCGACACAAGATTCTTGGTACGTACTATGGGGAGATGATTTGCCACCGATTATCACACCGCCAGAACCAGTAACGCCTTAAATAGTAAAAAAACGCTTCACGATTGGGAAGCGTTTTTTGTTATAATAAAAGTGAGTGATAAAGGAGGATGCAAAAATGAAACAAATTTGTCAAAGTTGTGGAATGCCACTGATGCAAAAAGGAATGGATTTACGCGGGAGTGAACGCGGAAGTGGAAAAAGTGAAAAGTATTGTGCATATTGTTATGGGAATGGCGCATTTTTACAACCGACGATAACGAAAGCGCAGATGATTGCACGCGGAATCGATGGTATTAATCGGAGTAAGGCAAATAA
>JBOFQK010000259.1:0-1602 GCA_051660865.1 Culicoidibacterales bacterium
ATCCATGGGCAGGAATGAGACTGAATGTCGATTTAGGAAGTTTACCAGTTGGAACATATGGATATCATTTACGACTAAGCCAACCAGGATATACAACGTATGGACAAGTAATTCCAGGAACAACAACACAAGTTGTAAATGGCAAAAAAATTACAATTAGTGGTTCGACTGTGAAGGTAACGGAACACGGTGAAGGAATGCAACCAGTAATATCGGTAGATTCAATAAATTTAACAGAAGCTGGCATGCTTGAACTTAGTGGTTGGATGATTAGCAAAAATATCAACATTATGAGTTCGACAGATTTGCCAATCGTTGCGTATATTGATGGTAATCCTGTAGCGACAGCACAAAGATGGCGACGAGATGATATTACACCGATATATGGTGGAGGGAAGTATCAGTATCCATGGGCAGGATTTAAAATAAGCATCGATTTAAGCCAATTATCCAACGGCGAACACAGTTATGAATTGAGATTAACCCAACCAGGATATTTGCAAGCAAGTGTCTATCTGCCAAATGTATCAATTGCAGAAAATACAAAATACAAGATTGTTTTTAGTGGTACAAAAATGACGAAGGCGACACAGCTTGCGAACCAAGGAATAGTTATTAATTCAATTGATGAACTCTATATCCATGGAGAAAAATTAAATGTTAGGGGAACAGCAAAATTAGGCGCGAATGGTTCTACATCAGGAACAAAGCAAGTAGTAGTGCTAGCAGCTAATGGCCACGAATATATTCAGACAGTAACTGATAATTTAAGTGTAAAGTACGCTAATGAGGGATTTGATTTACAGCAACTACCGGCAGGATATTACCAATTAGCCGTTAAATTGCAAAATCAACTTGATTTAGCCGTTAGTAAAAATACGATTAATTTAGAAATGTTTACAGTTCGTCGTAATGGGAAGTTTAAAAAAATAAATATAACCGCTAAAGCGAATCAACCAATTTCAATTGTAGTAGCTGAGTTGAATGCAAATGATAGTCGTTATGCCAATGTTGCAGATGTAATCTTAGATCCAGGACATGGTGGATCATACGGATCAAGTTTAGGTGACTCAGGTGCTTGCTCTCAATGGATTAGTTGTGAGAGTACAGAAATGTTAGATTTGTCAAAAAGAATTGAAGCTCGATTAGAACAACATGGGTTAAATGTGGAACTAACAAGAACTGCAACTTATTCAAATGGAGAATTACCTCAGTATGGTCCGAATAGTCGAACAAATAAAGTGTATGAATCAAAAGCAAAAATATCAATTTCCAATCATTATAACTCTAGCACAAGTAGTGCGCCAAGTGGATTTATGGTGATACACTCTAAAAATAATAACAATATACTAGCTGATAAAATTACACGAAATTTAAACTCGATGACTGGTGCAAAAGGTGATAGCGCAATGGGTACGGTATGTGATCGGAAGTTGGTAACAGGATATCATACATTATATGGCTATGATATTAGTGGTAATTTAGCGAATCGTGATTGTTACTTTATGATTCGCGAATACGGAGGAAAAGTCACACAAGGTGTAAATCATGATTATAGCTCAAGAGAAGTTTCACCTGAACCGCTGTTAGCGGAATATTTCT
>JBOFQK010000260.1:0-2905 GCA_051660865.1 Culicoidibacterales bacterium
ATTGGCTTCCTTTCTTGTTATTTTCGTACTTCCGAGAAACTTGTTTTTGTAATCTGCGTAAACGTTTCTCAAGCTTGCGCACTGTTTGACTTTTATTGATGTTTTTAAAAACTGTTCCATTTGAACAGACAGCTAAGTATTTGATGCCAACGTCAACACCTAAGCTTTCATTGCTTAATATTGGCTGTTCAATTTCATGTTCGACACCAACTGCGAGATACCAATACTTCCCATCATAACTAATCCGCGGATTTGTATATTTACCTTCAGTAGGTAACTGTTCTTTCGCTTGAATCCAACCAACTTTTTCAATTAAAACTGATTGAAATTTGACTTTCAGTTTGACATTTTCGTTATAAAAGCTTGGCTTTTACCGCTTTCGACTTTTAAAACGTGGTTTTTGAGCAAGACCGTGAAACATCCGTTTATACGCTAAACAGGCGTCTTTGACCGCTTGTTTGGCGACATTGTTTGATACCTCACTTAGCCAAGCAAGGTCAGTTTTCTTCAATTGTGTCAGCTCTTTGCGCAACTCATTGTCTGAAATGAACTTACCACCATTTTGATAATTGTCTTCTTGGCGAGCAAGCATCCAATTGTAAACAAAACGTGCGGTTCCAACTGATTGCCACAATTTTTGCACTTGTTCAGCAGTTGGATACAGTCTAATTTTTTGAGCGAGGATCATCTTCGACCAACTCCTTCACGTCCATAATACAAATGAATGAGTTTGAATTCAATGATTTTTGCTGTTTTATAATAACTTAATACTGTTCACTTCCCACTCCTTGATTTCACTCTAGGAAAAACCTATAAAAATCACTTGTATTTATTGACTTTTATAAGTTAAGGCTAGCTGTTATCAACCTCTTTCTCTTGGCATATATGGTTTTATTATACTATAATTATGACAACGACGAAAGGAGAACTCATTTATGACAACTGAACACGAAATTGAGTTTAAAAATTTACTAACAACTGAGGAGTTCACACACTTAAGTGCGCAATTTCCATTACCCGCTGCCCACGAACAAACAAATACGTATTTTGATACTCCCGATTTTAAAATCAAAGCTTTAGGCGGTGCCCTTCGCATTCGTAGTAAAGGTCAAGCATACGAATGCACCTTAAAACTACCTCATGAGAGCGGAGCCGGCCTGAATGAGTTTACTCAACAACTCGCTACTACTTTTCCTCCCCACTCTCTTGAGCAACTACAATCTGCTACTGCGGTTCTTGACTTATTGGCCCAAGTTGATATTCTCGCAGAAACACTGATTGTCCTCACTTCTTTAAAAACTTTCCGTCGCGAATTCACCTTTCAAGGTGGATTGCTCGTTTTCGATGAAAGTTTTTATAGCAATGTTCATGATTTTGAACTCGAGTTTGAGCATCCTGATTTTAAACAAGGACAAGCAATTTTCCATCAATTACTAGCTGACTATCAGATTCCCATCCGCGTAGCGCCAAGTAAAATTAAACGTGCAATGCTTGCTGCCAAACAGCATAGTATGCCTGATACAGTTGCTCCTGAGTAAGCATTTGTCGCTGATATCCTTGGTAGGTATCAGCATTTTTTGTACACACTTCCAAATATGTTAGTATATCAAGAAAAAAGCGCTGCTCTAATCTTAGATTGCCACTGGAAATTGTCAGACCATTTGCCAATTGAAAACAATATTCCCCTTGCCAAATAATCGGTAACTCTCCTCGCCACTGTAAAACTGGAATTGGCATCCCAACGTAAATTGGTAATTGTTCTGAGCGCATCTGCCAACGATACAATGCTTGGGCATATTCATCATTAATTTTCGCATACCGATTCGAGTATGTTTGTCGCCACTGCTCAAACCAAGCAACACCTTGAAAAAATTGGTGATTCGTTAAACAATTTTGTTGTGGCTGCGTGAGATTTTTAAAAAAAACTTGCCAATTAATGCACTGCTTAACATATAGTACTTTTTGTGCCGATAATGGATGAATACTACTAAAGCATTCGCAATAATTTTGCTGATACCGATACATTTTCCCTAAATAGTTCGTGCACTGCCAATGTACTTGGTGAAAATTGATTTTCGGCCCAAATAGCCAACTCAACTTTTTTCCGTATCCCTGTTGTCTTTGTTCGACTTGCTGCTTCGTAATTGCACTCACTTGAATTTCAACGATTGCTTCAGCCGTCCAAACATCAGCTCGTAAATTGCCAACAACTCGTTCAAAAATAATATTCGTGTGCAATAGTTGTAAATGTTGCTTAATTTGCTGGTGAATTCGGCCTTCACCACCTTGTTGATGACGGTGTTGATGCGCAAAATAAGCTTTGCCTTTTCGACTCATTCGCAATTGTAATTGTTGTCCACATTCTAAACAATAATAAGTCTCTGTTTTAGTTGCATGATTACTAGCAATTACTACCCCTTCAATATTTTTAGCAAGAAACATAAAAAGACCGTTGCCAATTTATTGTAAAAGTTTATAAATATCTCAAAACTTTACAACAAACTGTTTGCTTCCCCGTTCATCGTGTTCAATTTGGCTGTCGTGTGAATCTTGTTTCCAAGGACAGGACAGCTACTTTTGTTTGTTATAACACTCCAGGGGCGTAAATTCGGATGCAACGAATCCTACATATTTGTTTCATCGTTTCGGTGATAAAGCAAATTGATAGTTACTCAAGTTGATGGATGCATTTAAATCTCTGCCAATTGAGAAATTGCACACTTCACAATTAAAGGTGCGCTCAGAGAGTGATAGTCGTGTTTTGACCGCTCCACAATGCGAACATTGCTTTGACGATGGAAACCACATATCTGCCTCAATGAATGCAATGCCGTATTTTTGGCATTTGTACATCAATTGGCGTTTAAGTTCGTATAATCCTTGTTTCTGAATTGCTTTCGCTAAG
>JBOFQK010000261.1:0-1020 GCA_051660865.1 Culicoidibacterales bacterium
TTGTGAGTGTGAAGCTACAGCAAGCACGTAGAAGTGAATTTGACTTGCTCGCCGCATTAGGCTTTACAACGGCCAATTTGAAAACAATGACGTTATTAGAATTTAGTGGGGTGGTTAGCTTAGCCGGAGTCGGTGTGTGTGGCTTAGCGGGAATGATTACGATTGTGCAACCATTTAGCCTGACGTTTAGTCTCAGTCAAATTGGCGTGGCAATCGTTAGTCTCATCGCCATCAGTCTAAGTTTTCGCATTGGGTTCAATGCACTGGCTTTCAACACTAAAAAGTAAGCTAAAGTGATCAAAATTTTACCAAGTTGCGATGCGAATAGGATTCGAACAAAAATCGCCTGCTTAATATCATGAAAATGCTAGTATCCTAGCATCGGGTGGTGAATGGCAGTCACACTCACACTCACAGAACGTTGAAACTTTAGCAGAAAGCTTTTGATGTCAGTGGGGAAAGCTAGGGGAAAATCTCTTTAAATATGGCGTGCCAATGTTATACTTTGTAGTTTGAGGAGATTCAGTTTCCAGGTGCGGTGAGTGGAATCCGAACTTCAGCTTGCTTTCGGTTAGGCATTGACGTATGATAGGCGAAATCGATAAGTGAAAGGACGATGGGGAATGTCTAAGTATCATTTCATCAAAGAATATTCAGTAGCTGATTATGAGGCGATTAGTCAGCAATCTTTACAAGCAGCCCAAGCAATGCTTCAAGCACAATGGCCAATTCATTCGCAGAAAGCAGGGGTTATTCTTCAAAGCACACAAGTAAACGGTGATTTTGTGCCAACACACTTAAAATTAATGAAAGCACAAAAAACATTACCATTCAAAGCCGCCGATATCTTTGCCTATTTGACATCACCGGAAGGTTTTGCAATCCTTGATCCGGTCAGCAATCCAGCCAATCACTATCAACAGCCACTGTTTAAAAGTCAAGCACACGGGCAACAACACTATGAAATTACGTCTACGCAGATGCAATTAGGATTAATGAAACGCGAATTTCTCGTCTTAA
>JBOFQK010000262.1:0-2206 GCA_051660865.1 Culicoidibacterales bacterium
TCAGCTCGACCATAACACTAACTTTTTTCCCTTTTTTACGTGCGGTTTTTAAAATTTCAGCAATTTTCGAATCTGAACTTAGACGATAAATCGTCTGTTTTATTTCTGTCACATACGGATCTAACGCCGCCTCTTCTAAAAAACGAACCACACTGGCTTCAAATGATTCAAATGGATGATACACAAAGCGATCTTTTAACAAGATTTGATTCAATAATGATTCTTCAGCATCGATCATTTGTGGATGTTGGGGAAGTAGTGGCTCATAGGCGAATTCAGGATGTTGTGCTTTAACACTGCTATAATATGCAAATAAAAATGATAAATCAATTGGTGTATCTACAAATTCATAGACATCAGCATCTTGGATTCCTAGTTTTTGCTTTAACCGTTGAATAATATATTGATTACGATTTTCGGCATCATATTCAATTTGCAACCCAACAACAAACCCTTTTTTACGTTTTTCTAATTGCTCTTGGATCGTTTCGATAATATCATCAGCTTCATCATAAATGAGATCTAAATCGTAATTCCGTAAAATCCGAAAGGCTGAGTAAGTTAACAAGTCAGCATCAACGATGTGTGGCATATGCGCTTGAATTAAATTTTCTAACAAAATAAACCGTGTTTTTTCTTCGTTCAAAGCAATTAATCGCGGCAATTGTTCGGGAACTTTAATAATCACAAAGGCTTCATCAGCCAACATTGCCCCAATATACATCCGCTTATTTTTTAAACTCGGTAATTTTGTATTCCGATCGATAAAGGTTACTTTAATTAATGGTAAGACCGTTTCCTGAAAATAATCACTCATTTGCTGTTTTTCACTCGCTCGTAAAGACGTAAAGTCAAAAATCCCACTATTATATTGGCGTAAATCAGGATGTTCAAATAATAACCGATACATTTTCGCCGCATCTTTAAATAAACGTTCCGTTTTTTTATAAATCATTTCAAGCTGGTCTTCACTAGTCATTTGCGTACGTGAATCAACACTTTCAACGCCTAGTCTCACCTGAGTCTTCAAACTTGCTACCCGCACCATATTAAATTCATCCAAATTCGATTGGAAAATTGCCAAAAACTTCAATCGCTCTAAGATTGGGGTTTTCGGGTTTTTGGCTTCATCTAAAACACGTTCATTAAACTGTAGCCAACTCGCCTCACGATTAAAATAATGTTGCGCTTCAATTTTCATAAAAGTTGGTCGTTGTTTCATTTTAAATTACCTCTCTTTTTATCACTTTCCGAAAAAATCACAAATGAATTACCAATTTGCTGTTTCCTTTTCGCATGCCTTCAAGCGCCTAAAATCACAGGCATTGAATATTTGGTTAAAAACGCACTCCTCGGTAATCACTATTCGTGAAATTATCACTAACGGAACCATTTCATTCTCGTCCTATATATGACTCCCTCTCATTATACTTATTAATTGTTAATAATTAGTTTCGCATTTGTTAATCTTTTGTAAATCAAAAAGCCAACTGATACTCAGTTGGCTTTTGACGAATGATAATCACAATGATTTTAAATTTTATTAACGAAATAAATATAACTATTACCTAATTATTTTCCACAGACAAATTTCATTTTAGCACTTTATTATTCTATTTTTGCCCTAGAATAATTTTCGGCTAAAATATGCAGTCTAGCCATCATTATTGCGATAAATTAACGCATAATTGTTCGTTTTGGGACAACGAATGGGTAATTTGAACTTCCATTCAATTGAATTTCATTTCCGATATCGCTATTTTTATCAATGATTGCATTATTTAAACGTACACCTTTACGGATAATACAACCTTTTAAAATAATACTATTTTCTACAACCGCACCTTCTTCAATGACCACGCGGCGTGAAAGTAAACTATTTTTAACTGTACCATCGATAATTGTTCCTGTACCAACAATTGTGTTTTCAACTACTGATTCATTTCCGTAATAAGTTGGGACTTCATCTTTTCCTTTAGTTGAAATTTGTGATTTTTCATCATTGAAAATATCTTCCCAAATTGTTGGCTCTAACAATGCCATATTTGCTTTATAGTACCCTTCTAGTGTTCGGATGTGATACACATTTTCTTGGTATTCATATGCTTTAATTGTTAAACTATCTAATTTCATTTCAATAATTTGTTGCAATGTACGACAACGAGTAATTTCGACTGCTTCACGCACTAATTGTTCAAATAACGTT
>JBOFQK010000263.1:0-1218 GCA_051660865.1 Culicoidibacterales bacterium
TTCCTTTAGCTTCATAATTTCTCCCCCTCAACTATTGCGTCTATTTCATCGTGTTGAAAAAGGCATTTAACTTATCAACCAATTCTTGTTGATTGAGATTGTTTACATAATCAACTGTTAAATGGTGGAATGTTTCTTCCGATGTCCACTCTTTTTGTAACCAAATAATTTGTTTTTCGGTAAAAGTTAAATCCGTAACACCTTGCATTTCGACAAATTTCCCCTCGGTGTCGACTGCTGTTACTGATGTTGGTGATCCATCAACATCATAATATTTTTGCATTGCTGCTTGTGATGTCATATATTCTACAAAGGTTTGAGCCGCTTCTTTTGCTTTTGAATCAGCTGAAATTGATAAGGCTAAATCCGCAGCACCAACTGTTAACGCTTCATCAGCCGTTTCACCTGGGAATGGGAACATCCCAATTTCAAAATCAGGATTTTGGCTTTGTACCGCCGGGAGTGCCCATGTCCCATTTGGGAAGATTAAGGCATTTCCCGAAGCAAAGGCTGCGACTGCATCATTATACGTTGCCCCATTGGCATTTTTTTGTGCTGTTCCATTCAGTAAATTTAAGCGTTCAATTACAGCTTGCATATCCGCATTTGTTAATGAAATTCCATCTTTTCCACTACGAACTAACGCATCATTCGCTTGTGTAAAGCCACCAGTTACACTCGCCCAAGCTAATTGATGGTAACCATTTAACGTCCATGCATCAGCTGTTGTTAACGATAACGCAAAAGGTATCGCTTCTTGACTTTGGATAGTTTTCACTAATGTCTCAAATTCCGACCATGTTTGCGGAACTGTTAAGCCCATTTCCGCAAAGGCAGTTTTATTGTAGAAGAATCCCCAAGCATTACTTGTTAGCGGTACCGAATAAACTTTGTCTTCGATCGCATAACTTTCTGCTGCCCCTGCTTCTAAATTACTTAAATAACTTGCCGATGTTAAATCTTCAAACATTCCAGCTTTTGCCCATTCTTGAAAGTCGGCATTTTGTGGAAAGACATTGATGACATCTGGGGCATCTCCACTGGCAATTCGAGTTTTGAGCACAATTCCAGGATCAGGTACATTGGTAAATTTAACTTTAATTTCCGGATGTTCGGCTTCAAAATCACTAATAATTTCGCGGAGCGTTGTTTGCATCTCTTTTTTTTGTGAGAAAAATTCAATTTCAGTAATACCATCTGCTGTTGATGTGGCACTCC
>JBOFQK010000264.1:0-10929 GCA_051660865.1 Culicoidibacterales bacterium
GCCCACGCGCATGGCGATAGTTATTATAAAAATGAATTAACTGAAAACTGTGATCGTAACGCCTAATCAAAAAAAGCCACTGTGAAAGTGGCTTTTTTTAGTTCCAGTTTAATTTTTCGATTGTTGCCACATCAGCTTCAGGTAATCGCATCAGTGCACTCGTAAACATTGGTGCAATTTCAGCTAATGGTACAAGGACAAAGGCACGTTGGTACAAATACGGATGTGGGACAATTAAATCAGTCGTACAAATTGCTTGATTATTGTACCAAGCAATATCAATATCAATCGTTCTTGGCCCCCAAACTTCATCACGTTGGCGATGAAGCACTAATTCAATTCGTTGACAAGCAGTTAATAATTGTTGCGCTGATAGTGTCGTTTCAACTTCAATCACACAATTGTAAAAGTCAGGTTGATCAAGCTTTCCCCAAGGTGGGGTCCGATAAAGACTTGAAACTTTTGTCACAATTACACCCGTTTCACTTTGAAGCTGTTGGATTGCTGTTTGTAAGTATGCTTGCGAATCACCAAGGTTACTCCCTAAGGCTAAATAACTTTTAACGTTCACGATAAATCTCCACTCCAACACTTTTAAAATTACCACGAATTGGTGCATGCGGTTTTTGGACCGTAATCGTTACAGCCTCAATTAACGGATATAACGCCAATACTTGAGCTGCGATTTGCTCAGCTAACGCCTCAATGAGTTGGAACCGTTCATTTTCAACAACATCTTTAATCGTTTCAAAAACTTCTCCATAATGGGTTGAATACGTTAAGTCATCACTCACTCCCGCTGCTCGTGTTGATGTCTCTAAACGGGCACTTACTATAAATGGTTGGCCAAATTCACCTTCAAATTCTAAGACTCCATGATAGCCAAAAAAAGTCATCTCTTCTAAAAAAATTACATCACGTTTATTCATTTTTTCTTACTTCCTTTTATCGTTGCAATAATTCCCACATCTGGATTGCCGTTGTTGTACTCGCAACATCATGAACGCGAACATATTCACAGCCACTTTGTTGCGCATAGATTGAAAGTACCGCTGTCGCAACATCTCGTTGTTGCAACGTATCCTCACTTAAATACGGACTTAAAAACCGTTTGCGTGAACCACCTAATAAAAATGGATAACCGAGTTCGCTTCGTAATTGGGCTAACTTTTGTAATAACTGTTCATTATCTGCTGCCGTTTTAGCAAACCCAATTCCTGGATCAAGGATAATTTGCTCTGGTTTGACGCCAGCTTGCAAACAAGTATCCACACTCAATTGCAGACGTTGCTTGATTTCACCATATAAATCATGGTACGGCTCAACTTCCGTCTGTGCGTGTGGGGTTTGACCTGGTTGGAAGCGGTTATGCATCAAAATAATTGGCACTCCGGTTTTCGCAGCGACAACTTTCATCAAAGGATCATATAACGCTCCTGAAACATCATTAATGTAAGTTGCTCCTGCTAAAATTGCCGCTTGGGCAACTTCAGCTTTATATGTATCAATTGAAATCTCACATTCAAGTTGCGTGAGCGCTTCAATTACCGGAATCACACGTTGTAATTCTTCAGCTGTACTTACAGGTGTTGCTCCCGGCCGTGTTGTTTCACCACCGACATCAATAATTGTCGCTCCCGCTGCTAACAGTTTTTGCGCTTGGGCAATCGCCATTTCACATTCGAAATACGCACCACCATCAGAGAAAGAATCGGGTGTCACATTTAAAATTCCCATGATTTGCATAATTTTTTACTCTCACTTACTTAAAATTTCATCAATTGTAACACTTCTTGCCGTAATTGCGCATCACTTTCATATACACCGCGGGCAACTGTTGTAATTGTTTTTGAACCTGGTTTTTTAATACCACGCATCGTCATGCACATATGTTCTGCTTCAATAACAACAAATACGCCACGTGGTGCCAATGCTGTTTCAACCGCATCAGCAACTTGTTGTGAAATTCGTTCTTGTAATTGTGGGCGACGAGCGATAATTTCAACGGCACGAGCTAACTTGCTTAATCCTGTTAAGCGTTTATTTGGCAAATACGCAATGTGGGCTTTGCCATAAAACGGCACAAAATGATGCTCACACGTTGAATAAAACGGAATATCTTTCACAATCACAACTTCTTCATGTTGATCTTCTTCAAAACCAATTGCCAATACTTCGGCTGGATTTTCATTTAATCCTGAATAAATTTCGGCATACATTTTTGCGACACGTTTCGGTGTTTCTTGTAGCCCTTCGCGATTTGGATCCTCACCCATTGCGATTAAAATCTCTTTAAATGCTGCTTCTATTGCTTTCGTATCCATACTTTACCACTCCTGTTGTTTAATTTTTTTTGTTATTGTCTTTGTCCATTGAGTCGGTTGTGCTTGCCAATCATCATCTAATGCTCCCACAACTTGCCAGCCAACAACGGCATTACATTGCCAAATTTGTTTCGCCTGCTGTTTCAATTCACTCACTGTCCACTCCCCAAAAATGAGTGTAATCCCAACTTCTTGGCAGTAATTAATGACTTGTTGTTGAAACGTCCCTGCTAAAATTGGTAGATTTAGTGTTGGCGTATACAAATTATTACCGTCACTCCAAAAAATATTGGCAATTGTTGTTTCTAAAATTGATTTGTCTTTTAAATAATATAAAGCATCGTCAAACCCATTTCCCCGGCTGATTTCGAGTTGTTGCACATATTCGTGACGGTGAAAATCTTTGATTTTTGCCACCTCACCACGTGGTAAACTTTGCACACTTTCTAAGTGTAACGGCTCCACTCGTCGTACTTGCTTCCGGGTCGCAACAAACCAACGTTCGCTCTTTGTGACAATCACTTTAATGATTGTTGCCCCGCAATTACCACATTGTTGCGCTTGTTGTAATTGTGAAAGTGTAAGTTTTGTCTCACGCTGAAATTGCTGATTTGTCTGTTGGTGTAAACGTTCAAGGTGCAATCGTAAATTACTTGTATCGGCACGAAACGTTGTAAACACTGCTGCTTCCGTAATCTTTGGTTGTTCAATGCGTTGCCACCTTGCCTGATTATAGTGATAAAACACGATCTTGCTTTCTAATTGCTGCAATTAAAGCTGCTGCCTTTTGAAATGTCTCTTCATATTCAAAATCGACTGTTGAATCCCAAACAATACCTCCACCAACATGAAAATACGCCTGTTGATTGTGACACACTATTGTCCGAATCACAATATTAAAATCACAATTTCGCTGACAATCGATATAACCAATACTGCCAGTGTAAATCCCACGTCGACTCACTTCAAGTTCATCAATCACTTCCATTGCCCGAATCTTCGGTGCTCCTGTGATTGAACCACCTGGAAATGTCGCGGCAATAATTTGAGCTGGTGTCACTTTTTCGGCCAATTGGGCTTCAATGGTCGAGACAAGATGAAAGACAGTTGGATATGTTTCAATCGTATACAATTTTGGTACTTTCACACTTCCAGGTTGCGCAATTTTCGCTAAATCATTGCGTTGCAAATCAATAATCATCAGTAATTCCGCTCGATCCTTTTCACTTTCCCATAATTCTTGTTTTAACTTTTCATCTTCTCTTGGTGTTTCACCACGTTTACGGGTCCCTTTTATCGGTCTAGTCGTAATCGTCTGGTTGCGAACTTGTAAAAACCGTTCTGGTGAACTACAAACAAAGGCTAAATCGTCAAAATGTAGATACGCCGCAAATGGTGCCGGATTAATTTGTCGCAATCGTAAATAAAGTGCTAATGGACTCTCATCTAATGGCATTTGTAAGCGATGCGTTAAATTCATTTGATATAAATCACCGCTAGCAATATATGCTTTTAATTTTGTAAATGCCGCTTGATAACTCGCTTCATTCACATCATCACTTACTGGTGTTGCCTGTGGCTGATAATCAATCACAACCGCTTGAAATGAAAATTGTTGGAGGCGTTGTTGCCACCAATCAACTCGTTGCTGTGCCGATTGCACTCCTAAACCTAACGCGGTAATATACAGACACTCCTCTTGATGGTCATAAACAAATACCCCATCATAAAGACCAATTCCCATCCTCGGTTGTTCAAAATCAGCAAGTGTTGTTTGCGGAACTGATTCAAGTTCATGATGAAAATCGTAGCCAAAAAAGCCTAACCAACCGCTATGCAGTGGAAAAATTTGTTCATACGTCCGCGTATACTGCTGTTCATAGGTCGCAAAAACTGCTAATGGTGCTTGTTCACTCACCTCAACTTCGCCCGATGCATGGTGAATAAGTACCTGATTTTGTTTATCTTGTAAATAGACAAGTGGATCCGCTGCTAAAAAGGAATACCGATTCGTTGGACTTGGTTTTGCACTATCCAACCAAATTGGGAATGTGCCACTGCTCACAAGTTGGATTAATTGTTCTGGTCTTATTTGACACTTGGCCCGTTCAGTAATGACCATTGGTTCCCCTCCTTCCAAAGCTGTGCTTTCCGATATGCTTGGGCTAATAATTTAAGACCCGATTCAGTCGCAATTGATTCTGGATGAAATTGGACTGCTTGTAATGGGTACGTATGATGTTCAAAGGCCATAATTAAATCATCGGTTGTCGTCGCTAAGACACGAAAACATGGTGGCAAAGTCGCAGCTTCTACAACTAATGAGTGATATCGTGCAACACGCAGCGGATTCGCTAAGCCTTGGAACATTCCAATACCTTGATGATTAATTACACTCACTTTCCCATGAACTGGCTGTGGTGCACGCACAATCTTCGCCCCAAACGCTTGAGCTATTGTTTGGTGTCCAAGACACACACCTAAAATCGGAATTGTTTGCGCAAAAGCCTCAACTACAGCTAAACAAATTCCCGCCTGATCAGGGCTCTTGGGCCCTGGGGAGAGCACTATCATCGTCGGTTCTAGTGCTTGAATCGTTGCTACACTCACATGATCGTGACGAAATACTTCAACTACAGCCCCTAATTGTTGTAAATAATCAACAAGATTATATGTAAACGAATCGTAATTATCAATCATGACAATCATCGGCCTTAGTTTCCTCCTTCAAGTTGATCTTGCCAAACTGCTAAATCACTAACTAAATGTGTTGGTTGTTGTTCTTGCATTAAAATATATTCGCGACGATGAATGCCTGTATCCACCCAAAGCGTTGCTACTTGAGCATTTATTCCTGCTAAAATATCAGTCTGATAATTATCACCAACCATCACCACTTCCTCAAGTGCTAACCCAAGCCGCTCAACTGCAGCCTGAATAATTGCCGGTTCCGGTTTACCCATTATCCTTGGTTGGACATTCGTTGCGGTAATTAATAGTTGAATCAATGCACCGGCTCCAGGGAGTAATCCACGTTCACTTGGAATATTCGTATCCGGATTAGTCGCAATAAAAGTTGCACCACGTTGAATTGCAAGTGTTGCTTTTGCTAACTTTTCATATGTAATATCGGTATCTAAACCGACTACAACTACTTCTGCTTCCAATTCACTCGTTGTTAAAGTAATTCCTTCCGCTTCAAGTGCACGCATTAAACCATTTTCACCAATCATCAATGTTGGTGCCTTTGGAAACTCACGCGCAATTGTTGTTGCGGCCACATCTGAACTCGTCACAACATGGTGTGCTTGGACATTCACACAGCCAATCGTCACTAATTTATCCGCAACTTGCTGGGCGGTTTTCGTTGAATTATTCGTGACAAACAAATACGGTATTTGTTGATTTTCAAGCCAGTTAATAAAAGTAACTGCACTTTCAATGACATTCTCCCCTTGATACATCGTTCCATCTAAATCAAATAAATACCCTTTATACATCTTCACTTACTCCTTTTGCTACTTTTTTCAAAACAAAATGTGCACATCCAAATTGACATTGATCAACTAAATATGTTTCAAGAAAACTAATCCGATTCAACTCCCGTGCTTTCGGATTTTCATCAGCGTAAAAACCTTTTAAGCGTAAGTAGCCTTCAATAATATCCCCCGTAATATACTCATATTTTTCAAGAACATCACAGTATTTCGTTATAACTTGCTCTTCGTTAAACGCATCGCGAAAATTTTCAATCAATTCGTATTGATATTCCCCAAGTGTTATCATAATTTATTCCTACTTTCTTTTTATTATTATTACTAGTATTGTATCATGTGTTTTTAGTAACTGCGGTGAAAATGAACGATTTTCCAACAAAAAAGCAAAAAAAATAGGAACTTTCGTTCCTACTTTCTTTATTCAACAGCTAATACTGCTCCATTATACTGTGTTTCAATAAATTCAATCGCTGTTTGCGAATGTAAAGCTTCAATTAATGCGGTAATTTTCTCATCGGCCTGATTATCATCACGTGTGACGACAATATTAGCATACGGTGATTCCCCACCTTCAAGCAATAAAGCATCACCTTCTGGTGTTAATCCCGCTTCAAGCGCATAATTGGTATTGATAAAGATTAGATCTGCTTCATCATTTTTATAAACGGTTGGTAATAATTTTGCTTCAATATCATATTTGAACTGTAAATTTTTTGGATTTGATACAATATCAGTAAATGTCGCTGTTGTTGCATCAACACCTTCCGCTAAGGTAATCATCCCAGCTTGGGCTAATAAGGCTAAAATTCGTGATTGGTCAGATACGGAATTACTCATTAGCACCGTTGCATTTTGCGGTAGCGCACTCAAATCAGTGTAGCGTTGCGAATATGCCCCCATTGGTTCAATATGTACTTTTGAAACTGAAACGAGATCATAACCTTTTTCAGCAATTTCTTTGGCTAAATATGGCTCATGTTGGAAATAATTCGCATCAAGCTCATTTTCAACCAATGCTTTATTTGGTAAAACATAGTCTTGGAATTCAACAATTTTCAACTCTATCCCTTGCTCGGCCAACACTGGTTTAACTGCCGTTAAAATTTCCGCATGTGGGACTGTCGTTGCACCGACGGTTAACGTTTCTAGTGTCGCTGGTTGCAATTGGTAACCCAACGTTGCAATCGTTCCGACTACTAAAGCGCTCGTTAATCCAACTGCAAATCCTTTTTGCGCCCGCTTTGGTTGTTTAGCCGTATTACTACGCTTATCAACAACTGCGATTACTGTTTCACCTAACCATTGAAAACTAAAGACAAGCACTAAAATTAATGCAGTTGCGACAATTGTCACATCATCAAAGCCACGTTGGAAACCATCAAGATAAGCTAAGTTTCCTAAGCCCCCAGCACCGATTACTCCAGCCATTGCCGTAAAACCAACTAAGCTCACGATTGTTGAAGTTAAACCACCAAGCCAAGCTGGCTTACTTTCAGGAATTAAGACTTTCCAAACAATATCCCAGTTACTTGCCCCCATCGCTTTTGCTGCTTCAATTACACCTGAATCAACTTCACGTAACGCAACTTGAACAAGGCGCGCATAAAACGGTGACATCCCAATGATTAATGCTGGCAGTGCCGCATTTGCTCCTAAAATTGTTCCAACTAATACTTTTGTGACTGGTAAAAGTAAGATTAGTAAAATGATAAACGGTACTGCTCGGAATAAATTGACGACTGTCGTTAACGTTGCATTTAACCATTTATTTTCGTAGAGTCCATCTTTGTCGGTCACATATAAACACAGACCTAACGCAAGCCCTAAAACGAAACATGCTGTCCCAGCTAATACTGTCATATAGAGCGTTTCTCCAAACGCTAAAATTAATTTATCTAATTGAATATTTCCCCACATTAGTGTTGTACCTCCTGAACTGTTACAGCTTGTTGTTCAATATACGTTTTGACTGCCGCTAATTTATTTACCTCATCAGCTTGAACTAACACCGTTAATTGACCAACCGAACCTTCTTTCGTTTTTGCAATTGAACCTTGAATAATTGAAAATTCCACATCAAAACGTTTCATTGCTGTTGCTAAAATCGGTTTTTCAACATCACCCTTCACAAAATGTAATGTCCATACTTGTCCTTCGGGGTATTTGTGGGCTAATTCGTCCAATGTTAATTCATAATCACTTTCCGTTGTTGCTTCACCAACAAATCGTTTCGTAATTGCTTGCTGTGGATTTTGGAAAATAGTTAAAACATCACCAAGTTCAACAACGCGTCCCGCTTCCATCACAGCGACACGGTGAGCTAAATTTTTAACAACTTGCATTTCATGCGTAATAAAAACAATCGTAATCCCAAGCTTTTGATTGATATCTGTTAGTAACGCTAAAATTGCTTCGGTTGTTTCCGGATCTAGTGCGCTTGTTGCTTCATCAGCCAATAAAATTTGTGGATTATTTGCTAATGCTCGTGCAATCCCAACGCGTTGTTTTTGTCCGCCAGACAATTGTGAAGGATAGTTATTTTCTCGACCTTCGAGTCCGACCAATTGAATTAATTCTGCTACTCGTGTTGCAATCTCCGCTTTTGGTGTTTTCGCTACTTCTAATGCTAGTGCGATATTATCAGAAACCGTGCGCGACCACAATAAATTAAAATGTTGGAAAATCATCCCAATTTTTTGTCGTTGCGCTCGTAATTCGTTTGCTGTTAACGTTTGTAATGCTGCGCCATCAACAACTACGCTTCCTTGTGTTGGCTGTTCTAAGCCATTAATCATTCGTAATAATGTACTTTTTCCTGCACCACTATAACCAATAATCCCAAAAATTTCCCCCGCTTTAATTGTTAAGTTCACATCACTAACCGCCGTAATCGTTTGTGCATCTTTAACATATTGTTTTGAAATATTTTCAAATGTAATCATATAATTCTCCTTCGACTCAATAATTATTGTAATAAAAAAACAGCCTTCCGTTTGAGAAAGCTGTTCAAGTCGTTGCCGAAAATTCCTGCGATCTCATCTTTCAGTCTTACACGCTGTGTAAACTGTGGATTTAGCACCATTGTTCAACTGAACTGGTTGCCGGGCATCGTAGGGCCATTCCCTCCGCCTCTCTTGATAAGAAGTTGTTATTTCTATTATTAAGCATTACTATAGCAGATATTTTTTCTACTGTCAAACTAAATTAATATCAGCTCACAAATTATTCGTATAATTTAAATCAATCTCCACTTTGACTTCACTAGTAATGAGTGTATCGCAAAAAATAGTAACTGTAGCCTAATTAAATTCGTCGTCTCAAAAAGATTATTCTGATTACGAAATAAGTATCATTCCTTATCGCTACCATTCTCACTTGTAACGTTCGCTCGCTGTTCTTCATTGGATTTTTAGCAGTTTTACTGTCGTTACAAATAGTTATTGGCCTGCGAGTACGGTAAAATATTAGTATTACACACTTTGGAGGAACATCATGGCTAGACATCTATTTACGAAAGGTATTGAAAAACTCATCGATCCACTAGAAGTTGGAACAATTCACTTTCTTGCCCCCTATAACAAGTTATTACCCGAAAACATTCAACATAAAATTATTGAAAAATCAGGAACAACAACACCCTATATGGGTTTTGTTGTTGAACCATATTGCTACTTTCTTTGTTATGAAATTATTGACCTTGAATGGGCTGAGCGAATTATTCCTGATAATTTTAAAATGGTTAAATCGCAAATATTTGAAGATGATGAGCCACGTTACTACGGTATTTTTGGTTGCTTTAGTGTTCATACAAGTGCCTTTTGGGGACAACGAATGGAATTTTATATTATCGCTGAAAATAAAGAAACCGGTCTTTTAACTTGGATTATTGCTGATTATGATACCAATACCATAAGTTACGACAAAAAAGGCGGCTTATTCGAATCAAACTGCGACAGTGCCATCATTACAACTGATTTTGCTGGGAATGTTATTGTTGATGTCAAAAACCTTGCTCGCAAACGCCAACTTACTTTCTCAAGTAATATCGAAAATGCAAAAATGCAAAAACTTGATCAACGTCTTTGGATTGAAGGAAACCTCTCAATTGGCTACGGCCGTGAAATTTCCCACAATAGTCCAGATGTTTTTTCACTCACCTTTGATCCTAGAGAAGTTGAACGTGCGCTCAAAGTTGACTTAAGCGATTTAGAGTTAACAGTTAACTCATGGTATCCAGGACTTCTCGCTGAACAACCTGCCCAACTCGCTTGCTTCCCCTATGCACAACACTTTTTAGCTGATAGCCCAGGGCATTCAAGTAAATTAATGACCAAAGCTGAGCTAGAACAAGCATTTGAACAAACTGATTTTAGTTCAATCCCAGCCTATTCAACAAAATCAATGAAAAAAAATTTTGTGATTGGTGCTGCTATCCCTTGGATTCTGCTCGCAATCAGCGGCATCCTCTATTTAATCAAATAACAAAAAAGGTTATCTCTTTGGATAACCTTTTTTGTTACTATCAATTTATTGATTGAATCTCTCATAACTACAGTCATAGCTAGTTTAATTCGAGTTAATAAAAAAACCACCATGACAGTGGTTTTAGTTGCCTGGCAACTTCCTATTCTCGCAGGGCGAACCCAACTACATTCGGCAATAAAGAGCTTAACTTCTGTGTTCGACATGGGTACAGGTGTGTCCTCTTCTTCATCATTACCAGACTATTGCCTAGCGACTTCCTATTCTCGCAGGGCGAACCCAACTACATTCGGCAATAAAGAGCTTAACTTCTGTGTTCGGCATGGGTACAGGTGTGTCCTCTTCTTCATCATCACTAGACTATTTTTTCTTTTTTGAAGATGATTCTTCAAAACTAGATAACTCACGACATCTTTCTCAATTGAACTCATCTCTTTAGGATAAGTCCTCGACCTATTAGTACGAGTCAGCTACACATGTCGCCATGCTTCCACCTCTCGCCTATCAACCTCGTCGTCTTCAAGGGGTCTTACTTCACTAGGAATGGGAAGTCTCATCTTGAGGGAGGCTTCACGCTTAGATGCTTTCAGCGTTTATCCCTTCCATACGTAGCTACCCAGCTATGC
>JBOFQK010000265.1:0-1584 GCA_051660865.1 Culicoidibacterales bacterium
TGGTAGGCTTGTTGATTTTCGAACAAGATTCCAAAAATCAATAAGCCGGGCTTAGTGAAGAAGGTGTAGGCTGAAGCTCGTTTCGACTAGAGAGTCTGAAAAAATAAGAGAGCGTGAACCTCGTTTGAAAAAATACCAAGTGCTGAAGCCGTTTTTCACACCAAGTATACAAGGTGAAAAAGTGGTGGTGACGAAAATAAGGAAATGACTGGATTCAAAGAAAATGAGTTCAGTCATTTTCGATTTTCAGCCAACCACTAGGCTGAAGCATGCCTGAGTGTTCGAGTGCGTTCTTGCAACTAAGGAATGAATGGCAAGAGCGGATGCGATAGGCAAATAAGTTTTGAAACGATACTTTTAAGAATAAAGGAGCGTTTCAAAATGTTTTGCGAGCATTCGCAGCATGAGACACGTTACGATACCAAGTGCTGACACCGGTGCTCCATTCAAGGAATAAAAGGGAGCATCAAGACGGTATGTGAAAAAAGGAAAAGCAGCGTGAACACAAAATGAATGTGTTGCGCTGTTTTTTCGTTTTCATGAGTCTTGAAGGTGGTAGCATGCCTGAGTGTTTGAGTGCGTTCTTGCACTAAGTATTTAAGGTTTAAAGCTAAAACTAGAAGCACAACTTGAAAAACAAGTTGTGCTTTTTTTGGTGAGTTCACTCCGTTCATTTGTTATAATAGGAAAAAGCGAAAAGGAGGTGCTAGGATGCAACCACCGAAATTACAACGTGGTGATACAATTGCAATTTTTTCACCATCCTCAGCCGCAACGGCTTGGGCACCAAAGCGGACGCAACGCGCATGGGAATTTTTAGAAGCGCAAGGATTTACGCTTCTGGCTGGTAAACTCACTGGCAAACAAGATGGCTATCGCTCTGGCACAATTCAAGCACGGGCAGAAGAATTCAATGCGCTGCTGCGCAACCCAGAAGTGACGTGTATTATGGCCACGATTGGGGGGATGAACTCGAATTCACTCCTACCGTATCTTGATTATGAAGCCTTTGCTCGCAATCCGAAAATTATTGTCGGTTATTCGGATGTGACCGCAATTTTATTGGCGCTTTATGCGAAAACGGGGATTACGACTTATTATGGTCCAGCCTTTGTGGCCTCGTTTGGCGAAATGTCACCGTTTGTGGAACAAACCTATCGCTATTGGCGCGATATTTGTTCGACAACCGCGAGTTTTCCTTGCCAATTGCAAATGCCAGATGAATGGACTGATGAGTGGCTTGATTGGGAGCATCAAAGTCGAAGCAAGCATGCCCAAAAAAATACGTGGGAAACAATTGTCCCAGGATGCGTACAAGGACGTCTCATCGGGGGGAATTTAAATACGCTACAAGGATTTTGGGGAAGTGAATACTTTCCTGAAATTCAAAGCGGTGATCTGCTTTTGCTCGAAGACTCATTGAAAGATGCTGCAACAGTTGAACGTAGTTTCGCATTCTTAAAAGTAAATGGTGTTTTCGATAAAATTGGGGGAATTATTTTAGGGAAGCATGAGCAGTTTAATGACCAAGGAACAGGACGGAAGCCAAGTACGATTTTGCAAGAAGTTATCGGTGACACGAAC
>JBOFQK010000266.1:0-2139 GCA_051660865.1 Culicoidibacterales bacterium
TGTCACGTACACGACTTGCTCCGACTCCGACGAACATTTCAAGGAAATCAGATCCACTAATCGTATAGAACGGTACGCCAGCTTCCCCTGCTGTTGCACGTGCTAATAATGTTTTCCCTGTTCCTGGTGGACCAACAAGTAGCATTCCTTTTGGAATCCGCGCACCCATATCACGGTAACGTTGTGGATGCTTTAAGAAATCAACAACTTCAACAAGTTCTTGTTTCTCTTCTTCATAACCAGCAACATCGCGATATTTGACAGTACTTCCTTGCTGTAATTTCGCGCGGCTTTTACCAAACTCCATTGCTTTTCCGTTTGCACCAGCTGCACGATTCATAAAGACAAACATAATCCCCGCCAATAATAAGAATGGTAAGAATGTAATTAATCCTGAAATAATCGGTCCTGGTGTTTGTAACGGTGAATAGACAACTTCAATATTCGCTAAGTTATCATTAATTAATTTAACAACCTCTTGCGAATATGGAACCGTTACTGTATACCGCGGTTTTAACTGTGTCGTTTCATTCGCGCTATCATCACGTTTCGTATAAGTAATTGCGTATGCATCTCCTGATACTGGTTCAAAGTTTAACGTTTCAATTTCTTTTTCCGTTAATTCTTGAACAAATGTTGTATAATTTGTTTCCTTAATCATTGAACCTGAATCGCGGAAGATTAAGAATATTCCAAATAATGCCATTAAGACAAATAACCAAACTGTAAACATTTGGAACCCACTAAGTGGTGATTTCTTTTGTTCGGGTTGGTTGTTTTTTGGTTGTATAGCCATATTTCCACCTCACTTTTTTCTCGTTTTTTGCTTATGCGTACACTTCAGATTTAAGAATTCCAACAAATGGCAAGTTGCGATAAACCTCATTATAGTCCAGTCCATATCCGACGACGAATTCATTTGGAATCGTAAATCCAACATAGTCTGCTTCTAATTCAACTTTACGTCCTTCTGGTTTGTCAAGTAAGCTTGCAATACTTACGCTCTTCGCACCACGTGATTCTAGCATCCCAACAACTTTTTTCAACGTTTGACCTGTATCAACGATATCTTCAATAATTAATACATCGCGACCTGTTACTGATGTTTCTAAGTCACGTAAAATTCGCACATCATTTGTTGATTGTGTTCCTCCGTGATAACTTGAAACATCCATAAAATCAATTTCTAACATTAAGTCAATGCTTTTCATTAATTCGCTCATGAATGGTACTGACCCTTTCAATAAACCGACAACAAGTAGTGGTTGTTCATTACTCGCTTTAAAATCAGCTGTAATTTGAACACCCATTGCTTGCGCTTTACTTTCAATTTCTTCGTGGGTAATTAATACCTTTTCAATATCCTGCATCATCCTATTTTTCCTCCTTGATAGTTAACGTTGCCATTTGCTGTTTCTGCTTTTGTTGTATTTGTGCTTGCCAAATACGATAAATCCAAATAATTTGACCTTGATATTCGACAACTGGCCAACTTGAACGCAAAAATCTTGGTATTTTTGCATCAATAAATATTCGTGCAATCTTTTTGTGCTTGCCGTTTGCTAAAGCGATTTTTTCCCCTGGACGTGCACTCCGAACAATCAGTTGTGGTTGCCATTCAAGCGGATAAATCAAATTGGCTTTCATGCTCACAGAAACAGTTGGGACTGCAAAAATGTGATAGTCACCAAATTGCTGTTGCTTTAAATGTACTTGCAACGGTTTTGGGACACTCGCATAATCATCCGAACGATAAATATACAACTGATCATAATTTCTTTCGAAAGTATGCTGTTGCCAAATAAATTGCTCGCTTCCCATCGTGTTTTCACTCATTTCAAACAAACGATTGAAGACTGTCTCACTCAGAAAAGAACTTTCGTAAGAATAGACATATCTTAATATTATTTTAAACACTGCACTTTGTAAAGCAATAGGTTTGTTTTTAAGTAGATTTATAGATACTCTCAGGTATTTTGGGTGTCGTTTAGTAATTTTTTCAGCAATTTTTTCTGCTTCTTGCATCAGATAATCATCAACTTGCTGAAGTTGATCAATAAATTGGCGGACTTGTTTTGCAACTGTCGGATTTTCAGCTTGTAACAACGGTATCACGTGATGACGATAGCGATTACGTAA
>JBOFQK010000267.1:0-1261 GCA_051660865.1 Culicoidibacterales bacterium
ACTTTTCTTCGCCATGTCAACTTCATTTTAGAAAATGTTTCCTTTAATCGCAAGTGAGACGTTAGCTGAGACAATCTGCAAATAAGGCACATTAATGTTGAGCATACAGGCATAAGGATATAACGGATCAAAAACATTATTCACGTTTTAAATGTTGCACTTAAGCGTCAGTTCTCATTTACTCAGTCGTTAGAGAATCGTACGGGAAATCCGAATGGGACGGGTTCCAGTCCCGATCTTGTTCATCAAATTGTTGCACAAATTTTTGTCACGGTATTATGCTGAGTCCACTTGAAGGACACAGAAACTCACTCACAAACACACGCACACACTCACACACACAAATACACAATCACTTTGCAATAGACGGTGAAAATGTTGCACTTAAGTGTAAGCCTTCGTTAGTTCAGTCGGTTAAGCAGTGGGCCGGAAATCCGCATGGCACCGGTTCGAGTCCCGGTCATGTCAAATTAATTTTTGCACAAACGGTTGATCGCCGTATTAGCCTGAGTGCGATTGGTGCACGTTCACACGCACAGACACACACTCATACACACACAAACCATCAGTGTGTACAAATCTTCGCCGTGTTAAATTCTGAATACACAATCTTCGCTTTAATCAGAAGAGAGCCGACAGATGACCCAATCCGCACATGAAACTCATTCACGTTGAGGTTATAGGCAAGGAGATGTCACGGAACACAATCCAAATGCACGTATTAAATCTTGCACTGAAGTACAATCCTTCGATATCTCAGTAATTTCTGTGGCAGGCCGGAAATCAGTATGACACGGGTTGGAGTAACGGTCGTGTTAAATTAATTTTTACACAAATGTTTGATGGCGGTATTATTCTATTTGCAGTATTTGCACACACAAACACACCCACCATCAATGTGAACTTTTCTTCGCCATGTGAACTTCAGTTCAGAGAATGTCTCTTTAATCGGAAGTGAGACGTTAGCTGAGACAATCTGCAAATAAGGCACATTAATGTTGAGCATATAGGCATAAGGATATAGCGGATCAAAAACATTATTCACGTTTTAAATGTTGCACTTAAGCGTCAGTTCTCATTTACTCAGTCGTTAGAGAATCGTACGGGAAATCCGAATGGCACGGGTTCGAGTCCCGATCTTGTTCATCGAATTGTTGTACAAATTTTTGTCACGGTATTATGCTGAGTCCACTTGAAGCACAGAAACTCACTCACAAACACACGCACACACTCACACACACAAATACACAATCAATTTGGA
>JBOFQK010000268.1:0-2492 GCA_051660865.1 Culicoidibacterales bacterium
GGGTCAAATAAACTCAAATTAAGGCTCACATCATTCGTCGTATAACTGAGTTGCGGATTTAAATAGAGCAAACTGAAAAATAACACCGTAACAATTAGGGTGAAAATCGCTTCACCACGATTAATTTTCAGTTTGCTTGCGGGTAATTCTTTCAGTTCTTGGACACGAAATGGTGAATCAGCCCGGAAATCGACTTGATAATAAGCTAAAATTGCAAAAATAAGCGTAACCCAAGCGATCCCTTGGAACCAAATTTGCCAAATCGTGCTCAAGTAAAAACTCGCCACTTGCCACCACGTCTGCTCAGACGTACTAATAATTCGTAATAGCGTTAACACTGTGACCCCGATGACAATCGCCAAACTGACAAATTTCAAAACCGTCACATATTTGGGGAAGTACGTTGGCCCGATTAACATTCGCGCAGTCGCACCGTAATCAAGGGCGACGATTTGGGGATCGCCAAACTGTTCTAACACAATGCTGACCCGTTGGGTTTCATCACCAAACTCATCAGGCAAGGCTTGCAGTTTTTTGGTAATATCGGCACGTAAGCGTTGTTGTGCTTGCGCCCGTTTTGCTTTAGGAATTTGCTTTAAGACACTGGCAACATACCGTTCAATTAATTCCATTTAAAATCAACTTCTTTCATTGAATTGTCTGCCAGCTACAGACAATTAAGTATTCTAAGTATAGAGCAAAAAGATTTCTTTGTAAATATCAAAAAAAACCGATCTCCCCTCTTGGTCCCGATCGGTTTAAACTTATGATTTTTTGATTAAGCTCCACAACGTTTTCCATGTCCATTTTTCATGATATGACATCACGCCATTGACATAGACGCGGGCAGCTAAGCGATTGACACCAATAATCGTAATAATTAAAATCAGGATCGACAAGCCAATTTCTAACGGTTGGGCAACGCCAGCTAAAATCCGTGCGTATTCAGCAATTGGTGAGAAAAACGGAATATAGGCACTAACGGTTACTAACAAACTCGTCGGCGTTGTCATCGCTGAAATTCCGATAAAGAAAGCTGCAATTGCTAACAAGACAATCGGAAACGACGCATTCCCAAGTTGTTCCATTTTACTGACACTCGCACCAACGGCCGCAAATAAAATCGCATATAAAGCGAAACCGAGTAATAAAAAGATGACGAAGGCAATAATCATCCACGGTGTAAAGGCGGTAAAATCAACCGTTACTCCGAAAATCCCAATATTCGTTAAATCGAATAGCCCAATAACGCTCGCAAGGCCAATCGTCCCGCCAATAATGAGCAGTTGGACAATTCCCAATGAAAGTACGGCTAAAATTTTCCCATACATTAACGTTAATGGTTTCACCTTCGAAATCATAACTTCCATGACGCGTGATGATTTTTCGCTGACGATGTTAGAAGCAATTAAATTGCCAAACGTCAGGGCGAAAATATAGAAGAAAAAGGCAAAGACATAAATTAACATTGAAGTTGTCATTGAAAGTTGCACCTCATCAACTTGGGTGATCGTTGACTGTAATGGTGCTTGTAATTGCGCCAAAATGCTTTCATCAATCGCTTGTTCGCGAGCAATCTTTAACGCGAAAACTTCTTTGACAACCGCTTCACTCGCAAAAATCAACGAGGGATATGGTTTATTTTTGAATTTAAATTCGAGCGTTGGTTGACCGGATACTTCATCAATGATCACAATCCCATCGAGGGTATCATCAGTAATCGCTGCCTCGGCTTCGCTTTCATTCAAATCACTAACTAATACATAGTTAATTTCATCGGACGTTGTTTGTAAATTATCCGCAATTTTTTGGGCATCAAATTGATAATTTTGCGAAAGATTAAAGACACTAAATTTCAGTTGATCAGCTTTGCTATTGTCACTCGTAAAGGCGTTAAAAACTAAAAAGCCAAATAACAACCCAATAATTGCAATTGAAGAAATGATAAAGCCTTTCGATTTCACAGCTTGCATGAAGTGAAACCAGTAGACATCAAATAATTGTTTCATACTTGCCCCTCCTTATTTCGCGACACTCACGAAAATATCGTGTAATGATGGTAATTGACAGCGGAAAGCTGGCACTTGAATCCCCGCTTGCTGCAGTTGCATTAAAAAAGCAATGGCCGCGTCGCTATCAGCTAATTCGACTTGGAGCTCTTTTGGCGACAGTGTTTCGTACGCACACGTTGCAGCTAAATACGCTTCAAGTTCTGGAGACTTCGCTAATTGTAAAAATCGCGTCTCATAGCTTGCTTGAATTTGCGCTAAATTCCCTTGCACTTGAATTTCCCCCGCTTTTAAAATCGCAATTTCCTCACAGAGCGACTCAACTTGTTGCATTTGGTGACTTGAGAAAATGACGAGTTTCCCTTTGGCCACTTCTTCTTGAATAATAGTTGTAAATAAATCAGCATTGACCGGATCAAGGCCACTAAATGGTTCATCTAAAATAATAATTTCGGGATCATGCAACAACGTCGCAATCAATTG
>JBOFQK010000269.1:0-4486 GCA_051660865.1 Culicoidibacterales bacterium
GTTATTATCATTCAACTTGCTTTACTAGCCTATACACTTTGGCATATTTTTACCCATCAAACCTATAAACGTTGGACACGGACGACATGGGTAATTATTGTCCTTGTCGGTATGCAATTTTGGGGACCAGTTTTATATTTCTTATTTGGGAAAGATGAGGCCTAATTGATGGCAATGTTAGAAATCCAACAACTCAGCAAACGATTTGGAACCAATCAAATTATAGACAACTTAAGTTTACGGGTTGAACCAGGAACGATTTATGGGTTTATCGGTCAAAATGGCGCGGGTAAAACGACAACGATGAAAATGATTTTAGGGTTACTTGCTCCAGATAGTGGAACAATTTTAGTAAATGGTGAACGAGTTAGCTATGGAGCGAATCAAACGAATCGATACATTGGTTATTTAGCGGATGTGCCAGAGTTTTATGGCTATATGAGCGCGAAAGAATATTTGTTCCTCTGTGCTGAAGTGACAGGAATGAAGCGAGCAAGCGCACATGAACGAATTCAAGCGTTGCTTGATTTAGTTGGCTTAGGTCAAACGAAGCAACGGATTCAAGGATATTCACGAGGGATGAAGCAACGTTTAGGCATTGCACAAGCGCTGCTCAATCAACCTAAGTTATTAATTTGTGATGAACCGACATCGGCACTTGATCCCCTAGGGCGGAAAGAAATTTTAGATATTTTAGCAGCTGTTAAATCAGAAACAACAATTATTTTTTCAACCCATATTTTAGCTGATGTTGAACGTATTTGTGATAATGTTGGCTTTTTACATCAAGGTCGATTAATCCTTGAAGGCAGTGTGGAGCAATTGAAAGCTCAGCGTCAAAGTGATCAGTTTGAATTAGAATTTGCGACGATTGAGCATTGCCAACAATTTGTGAAAGGGTATCAAGGTGGGAAACAGGTGACACCAACACTGATAACGTTCGCCGCTCAAGAAATCGCGCGAGTATTACAAGTGTGCGTGCAAACAAATGTGCAACCTCAACGATTAGAACGGCTTGAGCCAAGTTTAGAAGCGTTATTTTTGGAGGTGGTTGGACAATGAGACAATTAGGCGCGTTTATTAAGAAAGAAGGGTTAGATGTTACTCGAACAGGAAAGCTTTTTCTGTGTGTGATTTTATTTACCTTATTTGGGATTATGAATCCGGCAATCGCCAAATTAACGCCGTGGTTAATGGAACAATTTGCCACGACCTTAGCAGAATCAGGCGTGATTATTGTTGAGACTGAAGTAACGGCGTGGACATCGTGGCAACAATTTTATAAAAATGTCCCAATGGCGTTAATCATTTATAGTATTTTATTCGCTGGAATACTAACAAATGAATATCAGCACGGAACCCTGATTAATATGGTAACAAAAGGTTTGAAACGCTGGAAAATTATTGTGGCAAAATTAATTGTCTTACTTGGTCTTTGGACAGGGTTTTACTGGTTGATGTTTGCCATTACCTATGGCTATAACGCATATTTTTGGGATAATAGTCTGGTGTCTCAACCGTTTGTAGCGGGAGCACTCGTGTATAGTTTTGGGATATTTGTCCTTGTGTTAGGGTTGTTTTTCTCAACAATTTTTAAAACGAGTACAGCTGTTTTAGCGGTGAGTGGAATAAGTGTTGCGCTGATGTACGGCATTAGCATTGTTCCGACAGTGAGTGAATGGATGCCAACCTACTTATTGACAGCACAAAATATTCTTATTGAAGCAGTTGAAATTTCGACATATCAACCAGTTTTGATTTTGACGTTGATAGCCACATTGCTGTTAATTGGTGGCGGAATCATTATTTTTAATAAAAAAGCTTTATAAAAATAAAAAACGGGTATACCGTTTTTTATTTTGAGCACTCTTTCACGAGAGCACCGCTCATGTTGGCAATATTTGGAAGTATATTGCTTTTTTGGAAGCAATTTTCTCATAATTTTAAAGTCAAAAGTGCAAGTATTCGGTATACTTATTTTCATAACTTGAAAGGAAGTAGCAAGATGAGAATTTTCGTTGGCTATGCATTATCACAAGAAAGTAAAAAAATGGTGAAAGAAACGCAACTAAAACTCGAGGGAATCCATTGTACAAAACTGGTTGCTGAAAAAAATTTTCACGCAACTATTTTATACAATGGAGAATTGACGCCACTACAAATACAACAATATATAACAGCGTTGCAGGCTGGAGAATGGGAGAAAATTGAATTTTTAACACCGAAACGGGTCACTAATTTCATTAAAAAAAGACAAGTTATAACGGTGTTGGAATTAGAAAACACTGATAAGTTCAAGGCTAATCGTAATCGTGCAATTGCGATTGCTAAAAAACTAGCAATTCCGTATGTTGAAGAAGGAGAATTCCAACCACACATTACACTTTCACGACAAAAAAAAACAGTTATCGCAAAAGAATTTCAGAATTTTCAAAAACTAACAACTATCGGCCTAATGATTTTCACATCTTCGACTGGAGTTAACGGTATCAAGTACGAAGTCATTGCTAAATTGTGACGAGAAAATTATTTTTTCTTTTTTAAGGAAAACACTAGCTTTTTCTTTTAAATGAGTTTAAAATTAAGAGCGTATACATTAAAAGTAATGTGTAGATTTAAAAAGGAGGAAATAGAGTGATGAAGAAAGAAATGATCAGCATGATTCTAGCCGGCGGACAAGGTAGTAGATTAAAGGAAATGACAAAGGCAATTGCTAAACCAGCAGTGCCATTTGGAGGGCGTTATCGTATCATTGATTTCGCTTTAAGTAACTGTACAAATTCAGGGATTGATACAATTGGGGTATTAACACAATATCGTCCTTTCCAATTAAATGCACATATTGGGGTAGGTGCACCTTGGGATTTAAATCATGCAAAAGGTGGCGTATTCATGTTACCACCACATGCAACTGAAAATGATGCAGAATGGTATCGTGGAACAGCACATGCAATTCACCAAAATATCGAATTTATCGATCAGTATCAACCAGAACACGTATTAATTTTATCGGGTGACCATATTTATAAAATGAACTATGATAAAATGTTACAATTCCACAAGAAAAAGGATGCCGATTGTACAATCGCTACGTTAGAGGTGCCATGGGAAGAGGCAAGTCGTTTTGGAATTTTAAATACTGATGCTGATTTTAACATTGAAGAGTTTGATGAAAAACCAGCAAATCCACGCAGCAATTTAGCTTCAATGGGAATCTATATTTTTAAATGGTCAGTATTACGTGAGTACTTAGTTACAATGGAAGCTGAAAATATTCCATCAGATGATTTTGGACATGATGTTTTACCAAAAATGTTAGCAGATGGGAAAACAATGTGTGCGTATCCATTCAAAGGCTATTGGAAAGATGTGGGAACATTAGAAAGCTATTGGGAAGCAAATCTCGATATGATTTGTCCAAAACACGAATTAAACTTACATGACCGTAGTTGGATCGTCTATAGCCAAAGTTTTGATTATCCACCACAAAAAATAACCCAAACAGGAAAAGTAAAACATTCAACAATCGTGGATGGTTGCGAAATTTCTGGTACCGTTAACAACTCAGTATTATTCCCAGGAGTAATCATTGAAGAAGGGGCAATTGTTGAAGAAGCAGTATTGATGGCAAATGTTCGTGTGAAAAAAGGTGCAGTCATTCGTAAAGCAATTGTTATGGAAAACATGGAAGTCCCAAGCTATGAGCAAGTAACAGGAGATCAAGAAGTTGTGCTGTATTTTGGGGAGGGTAAATAACATGCAAAAAGTATTAGGTATTATTAATTTAAAAGAAACACAAAATAATTTTCAAGGATTAACAACACATCGTCCGATTTCATCATTAGCATACGGAAGTCGTTATCGCGTAATTGACTTTACATTGTCAGCTTTAGTCGGAAATGGTGTCCGTAGTGTTGGGTTATTTTCACAAAAACCGTACCGTTCGTTAATTGAACATCTTGATACAGGACGGTATTGGGGGCTTGACCGCAAAATTGGCGGCTTACACCGCTTTTATCAAACTGATGATGAAAATGGTTTTGTTGGTTCGGAAATTTCTAATTTTTATGCCAATCTTGATTATGTCGCATCAACGAAAACTGATGATGTTTTAGTAACATGTGGTGATCTTGTTTGGAATCCTGATTTCCAAAGCATGTATGATGAGTGGCAAGCAAGCGGAACGGATATGATGGTCGTTTACAAGCGGATGGAAAATAACGATTCAAACTATAGCAAAGGGACAATTTTGGCAGTTAATGATGAAAAAATGGTCACAAGCTTTGGAATCAATGGCGGGTTACAAGATGAAATTAATTATTCATTATGTACATTCTTCATGAAGAAAACGTTATTTGAACAATTAGTGCGTGAAGCAGTCGAAATTACTCGTTGTCGTACATTGCAACAAATTATTGAAATGAAATTAGATAGTTTAACAATTAAAGCATATGAATACCAAGAAAATGTGTATCACATCCGAACA
>JBOFQK010000270.1:0-3137 GCA_051660865.1 Culicoidibacterales bacterium
CGTGATGGTGGTTGGACGTATTTACTGATTTCGGCAGGTGAGACAACGAGTACGACAGCGGAAATTAAACTGCATGAATTTGAACGCCAAGGTGATAGCTCGCTCATTACGTATGAAGTTGTGAATGAAGGGAATGAAATTGGGGCAGTGCAGACGCCAAAACTTATCGTTCGCGTCCCACTCCAAGAAGGCTGGCGGACAGATTTTAAGCAAATTGATAGTCAAAGTGAAACAGTGGAGAGTAATGAGTGAAAAAATTCTTATCAAATCACGGGTTGGTAAATGATAAGAAGGGACCCTATATGAAATAAACCCTGCTTATTTTTCTCTTTTTGCTTATTCACGAGATTAGTGTGATGATAGTAGAACAATAGTAGTGGAAAAGTGTTGGTTTAGTGAATTATAAATTCAAAATTTTCAAAAAAACTCAGTTCAACAAATTGTTTTATAATTTATACTTTCAAAAAGTGTGTTTGAGTGTATAATTAGATTTGTAAAAGATTAATTTAAACTATTAGATTGGGAGTTTTTAAAATGGATAGCACAAATAACTTTTATCCACAAAGAAATAAAAGTGTATTATCAAATTTGTTTGAGCAATACGAATATGTGATTGTTGAAAGTTTAATGACAACTTTTGGTTTAGATTGGTTAGTCAAAGATCAATATGGGGGAGATGTGGATACTATTCATAATGTCCGCAAAATTGACCAAGATAAGCAACTCACTTACAAAAATCAAGTAAATGCAGCGACATATCAGGCTAATTCAGTCTATGATTCAAAGACATATCATCATGATGAACGCTTTATCCAACAACGACGGAATAATAAACAGGCACAATTGCAAGGACAATTACGGGATAGTTACACAGGTAAGCGATTCACTTGGAATGATCGAGTCGACTTGGATCATACAATTTCAGCAAAAGAAATTCACGATGATCGTGGACGTATTTTGGCGAATGTGAAAGGCGAAGATTTAGCGAATCAAGCAACAAACTTGAATGCCACAAATATGCGCACAAATCGGACTAAAAAAGCTGAGACGATGGATCGGTTTATGACAAAATATGCCAATGAGTATAGTGATTTAGAAAAGTCACAGATGAAAGCAGCAGATAACCAAGCAAGGCATGCATATGAAGTTCAACTTGCACAAGCGTATTATACGAGTCCAAAGTTTGCAAAAGACTTAAGTTTAGCTTCAGGGAAAACAGCATTGAAAATGGGGACTAAACAAGTACTTGGATTTATTTTTGCTGAAATGTGGTTTGCTGTAAAAAAAGAATTTGATCAATTCGACAATCAATTTGATTTGAAAGCAATATTAACAGCAATTGGGCGAGGGATTAAGCAAGGATTTGCCCAAGCTCAAAAAAAATATCACAGTTTATTTAAACGTTTCTTAAGTAGCTCGTTAGCAGGTGCACTTGCAAGTTTGACGACAACCTTATGTAACATCTTTTTTACAACGGCAAAAAATACAGTGAAAATTATTCGATTATCATATGCCTCATTAGTTGAAGCATTGAACATCTTGTTTGTGAATCCTGAAAATTATGAATTTGGTGAGCGATTACGAAGTGTGAGTAAAGTCATTGCGACAGGAGCAAGTATCGTCACCGGTGCGCTCGTTGTTGAAGCGCTTGCTAGCACTGGTATTGGAGCAATTCCAATTTTTGGTGAACTCATTCAAACTTTTTGCGGTGCATTTGTGACAGGGATTATGAGCTGTACGTTACTGTATTTTATCGATCAAAGTGAACTGATGAATAAACTTGTACGTAGTTTAGATTATATTCAGACAATTGATGGGGAAGTAAACCATTACCGTAAACAGGCTGAATATTTCCGAATGTATGCGGCACAATTGTTAGAAATTGATTTTGCTGCTTTTCAACAAGAAACACAGCTTTGTACTAAAATTACCCGACAATTACAAGCAGCAAAAACCCCAACTGAACTCAATCAAGCCTTACATGGTGTGTATCAAATAATCGGGGTAAGCTTGCCTTGGACAGGTGATTTTGCTGATTTTATGAATAATAAAAAAGGGACTTTAGTTTTTGAATAAATAAAGGAGGAATAATTATGCCATTACCATTACTTTTAATTGGTGCGGCTGCACTCTCAGGGGCGACAGGATTAGCCGGAGCGGGTATCGGTGCGACAAAGATGAAAAAGGCCAATGAACAAATGAAACTAATCAAAGAGCGGCACCAAGCAAATTTAGATAATTTTGAAATATATCAAAAGAAAACACTTCACAAGATGGATCAACTTGGGGCAAAAGAATTACAAATTCTGCAAAGTTTTGAAGAATTCTCAAGTGTTTTTGAAAAAATTCATAATAAACCTACTTTTAGTGATGTGAAATTGGGTGGAATAAATATCCCAAAGTATGACGGTGAAGAATTGAAGGAAGTTTCGATTGGTGCTGGAGTATTACTCGGAGGAATTGGTGGAGCAACGCTTGGAACAGCGGGTGGTTTTGCTGCAGCAGGAGCAACGAGTGCGGCAGTAACCGCGTTAGGAACAGCTTCGACTGGAACGGCAATTGCATCATTGAGCGGTGTAGCAGCAACAAATGCGACATTAGCAGCACTTGGTGGCGGTGCACTATCAGCCGGTGGTGGCGGGATGGCACTAGGAAGCAGTATCCTTAGCGGTGCGACGTTAGGAGTTGGCTTACTTATCGGTGGTGCAATTTTCGGCATAACTGGATTTGTTTTATCAGCAAAAGCTGATGAGGCATTTATCCAAATGGAAGCAGCCGAAAAAGAAATTGTTACTATTTGTAATTATTTAGCGAAACTCTATAACGCAGCTGAAAAATTTGAGCAAGTCTTAGAAGATGTCAATATTTTATACAGAAATCATTTCAATCAAATGCAAAAAATCGTCGAACAGCAAGGGAAAACTGATTGGCAACAACTGAACAATGATGAGCAACTCGTGATTCAGAACTGTGTACTATTAGTAGGTGTGTTATTTAAGATGTGTAAAGTCAAACTTGTGAAAATTACAGCAACAGAAGAACATCAAATTAATAGTAGCCAGATCAATCAAGCCATAACGGAAGCGACAGCTGTTCTAGAAGAATTTAATTTTAAAAATCAAAAACCAAAAGAAAAT
>JBOFQK010000271.1:0-1900 GCA_051660865.1 Culicoidibacterales bacterium
CTATTGGGGTGATGCTAGCAGGAAATGAAGTAATTAAACAAAATTTCAGTGAAAATAAGACCTTACGGTTTATGACTGTTGACTATGATACCTTGTCACGAAACATGACCTTGTCACAAATCGAGGCCTTTAATCAAGATGAACGCTTTACAGCGTTTCCGTTTTTTATCGATTCATTCACGGCGAAAACGGCAACAGCTGAAGAAGTAACGATGCAATATGTTGTTGTTCCTTACGAATCGCTGGCCTTTTTTGGCTTTGAAACTGTTGACCAAACGGCATGGGAAGCAGGAGAAATTATGCTTCTTGATCAACGGATTGCTGAACAATCACAACTGAGTAGCGGGGAAGTCATTGGCCTACCAACCGTGAAACTTCCGCTTGAAGTTGTCGGTAGTGAGGTGGTAGCACGAGAAGTCGCGCAATTACCACCGATACCAGTAACGATTGATCAAACGATCAGCCTTGAATTTATTCCGAAATTGAGCCATTATTCAATTATTTCACCGCAAACATATTATCAAGTCATGGCTCAATCTGCTAATAAATCATTGGCTGAGTTTAAGCGTGATGTCTTTGTCGAAAATGGAGCGGCAATTATCGTCAATGAATTTAACGATATCGATGCGGTTGCCCAACTGTTCAAAAATCAGTTATATAGTGTCGACTATGCACTAGAGGCCTTTGAAAATATTACCCAAACAACACAAATTGCCCAAATTGTGGCAATTGGCTTCTCAGCCTTAATTGGGTTGATCATTGCCTTAACAATTACCAATGCCATTATGCAATTTTTGTACTATCAAAAACACGAATTTGGTTTACTCCAATCAATGGGCGTGCGTAAATCAGTGTTATTTGCGACCGCATTTGGCGAAGTGTTTTTACAAGCAGTGATTGTGTTGGTGCTCGTGACACCCATTCAAATTATGATGAATAGCGTGATTGTCGAGGTCTTTTTCCCATACGAAGGTGTCTCGACACTGATAATTAGCAGCCTTGTGTTTGGCTTTAACGTAGTCTTTATTAGTGGGATTTCCTTACTCGGAACGGCAGTTCCAATTTGGCAAACGTTAAAACAACCACCAGCATTATTGATGAAAGCGATGGAATAAGATGATGAAAAAATTACTACTAACACTATTACCAGCTTTGTTACTTGTTCTCACTGGTTGCCAAGCAACGGCGGAAGCCTATGGGGAACCAACCCAAAATATTCAAGAAAACGGTGGGGCGAAAGCTGAGCGAATCACAGATTTATTACCCTTTACCTATGTGACCTATAGTGAAGAGCGGACCTCAGTCTTTGTTGATAAACAGACACAGACACAATATGAAATTGGTGCGTTACTACCAGAAACAGTTGATTTTAATCGCGGAAGTTTTGGGTATGGGATAGATTTCTTTTACTATGCTGACCCCTTCGATGGTATTTTGACGACGCTCGGCCTCAATCAACAAGGAGAGCTTGTCCAAGTAGGACAACAAACATATGACGGTTTCCTTGGTTTAACAAGTAACAATCAGCTACTTGTGTACCAAAGTCAAGAAATTTTGACGTGTGATCAACAGCTCACATGTGAAAAGCTCGCAAATCACTATCCGGAAGGTGTTGATAGCAATGGCCATTCCTTTAGTGCCTCTTTGTTTGGAGACCAAGTCTATGGCTATGGAGCAACCGAAACGGAGAATAACCAACTCTTTCACTTACAGGCAGATGGAACGTGGCAACAATTTTCACCATTTCCTGACGTGGCAGTTGATCAAGCTGTCAGCGCAATTTTAGTCCAAGATCCACAAAATCCAGAGTGGCTAGTATTCGAAGTCAATGGTGGTTATAATACGCTGACGTATGAGCGTAATGAACAACGCTATACGCGCTTTTATCATTTGCCAACGG
>JBOFQK010000272.1:0-3515 GCA_051660865.1 Culicoidibacterales bacterium
AGATGGATGCCAACTAAACTAAGCAAACAATTACGTAAAGACAGCCATTTCGGAAATGGATTTTGCATTTACTCTCATTCCTTTCATTTCCGTCAAACTTGACGGTCTCTTCTATTATATTAAAATCTTGCCAAAAAAAACACTATGAAATTATACTTCATTCCCGCAGTGACAGCGCCATTTTCGTGAAAAAAACCTTGTCCGCCGTTGCCAATTTGCGGCTCAACGTCCAAGGTCCAAGTTTCAAGTTTCAGTTGTGCTGTTATTTTTTTTGACTTAACTGTTTTGTTTGGCGCCAGAAAATAATTGTTGCTCCTAAGCCCATTACTACTAATGGTAAAATCGCAATCATCCCGCCAAATAGCGCTAATCCAATTAACGCACCTGTTGCCACAATGTTTAAGGCAGCTAAATTCGGATCACTTGCAGCTAATCCACTAAAGGCCGAACCAACGACACTTAACATCATCACCCAGTAAATAATTGCGCCGATAAAGAAGCCGTTTTTTTGTTCAAAGCGCGCACGCGTCAGTGCCATCGCCCACATCGCAAAGTAAGCAAACGAAATCAGTGCTAAAACACCAGCTAGGACATATGTATCCCAAGTTGCCCCATAAGTAAAGTAAATTGACACTGAAAGGGCATTAAGGACAAATAAAATTACCACATGGTATGCTACTTTCAATTCCATTATTTTTTTGATCATGCTCGAGTCCTCCACTTCATCTTTATTCATTATATCAAAAGTTAAAATTAATTGAAAGCGCTCTTTTTAATTTTCGGACTAAAGCTTGCGGTTTTTATCCTCATCACAAAAAAACGACCCATTATTCTGGGTCGTTTGTTCATCACTTGGTGACGAAGGCAATTATTGCATCACTTTTTTGATTACGCTGACGTATTCTGTTAAGTTGGCATGTAAGTATGCTTCGCTCACTTCAGTGCTGTTATTATCTAGTAAGGCTAGCAATGGTAACACTTGATGTTTTTCAAACATTTCGACTAAACGTTGCTTCACGCGTTTTTCGATTTGCACAATGCGTTCAGGTGTAATTTGGAATTCTTCACTAATTTGATAGATATTCGCTGCTCCAGCTTCATGCATCACTAAAATCTTTTGTTCATGCTCATTTAACTGGGCTAAAGCTTGCGCAATTGTTGTTTTTGGATTCGTTAAATAACGATTCAAGACGACAACACTGTGACTTTGTTCTAATTCAACAATTTCATTCACTTTGCGTCCTTGCAACTCACCTACAGTAATTTTCGGGAATGTTTCATGACCTTCAAGACCGAATTTGGCAATCAACTGATCAACTGGATACTGTTGAACATGTTCGAAAATATCTTGTTCAACGTTAAATTGCGCTTGTGATAATTGTGTATATAATGATTCTAAACGTTCAAAGAGATAGCGGTATTTCTTTGGTCCCATTCCGCTTAGACGACGAATTTTCCGTAAAACTGCGACATCTAAATCACTCACGTACACCACTTGATTTGCACGGCAAAAGTTCACAATCATTTTGAAGTGCGTTTCCGAAAAAGCTTCAGGAATCGCAATCTTGATTTTTTGAATTTCTTCAATCGTTAATGTTGTTGGTAATGCTGCTTCAACAGGCTGAACCGTTTGTGCTGCTAACGTCGTTTGTACTGGAAAGTTATTTTCATAAATCGCTTGAATGCGCGCTGATTTTGTTTTCCCAACACCTAATTGTTTCGAAAAACGATCAAGTACCTCTTGGTTAATTTCTGCTAATGTTATTACTTGAAACTTGAAACAAAACTCGCGGAATAAACGGTACTTCTTATCATGGAAGTACGTTGTCACGAGCTCGTTTAAGTTTGCATTTTGTTCTGTACAAACTGTCTGCATCTCTCTCATCTTCCCTTACACTTACATTTTTTTCGTATATCTCTATTTTACACTGTTTTTTCGTTTTTTCCATGTTGAATTCATGAAAAATTAAAAAGAAAGTTCTTTTTTTATCCCATTAGAAACTTATTTATTTGATCACTGACCACCTTGAACGACAGCACTCTTGCGTTTTTAACCAGGTATCCCTCGCTGTTGGCTTGTTCTGCTACTAGACAAACTCACGATTACACCGCGTATTTTCACTATTATTGCGCTAATCCCCACATTTTTTTGAAATCGCTGTCTTTATTTTACCAAAAAACAACAAATAAACAATCGCAAAAAATGTTTTTTTAACCACTTTATTGATAAATTCTTATATTTTTAATCGTTTCGCAACAATTTCATTGCTGATCAAGATAACTACTGGATTCACTACTCACATTTATTTACTTCCATCTTCCTAGCAAAATTAGTTAAAAAAATGCCCATAGTTATGACAACCATGGACATTTTTTTATTAATTACTTATTATTCAGCAAGTGTTGCTGTTAAAGCCTCAATTTGTTCTTGTGTCATTGGTGTCGCTGTATCTAATTCCTCTTTTACTGTTTGCGTTGGTGCTTGTAATGTTGCAACAGCCTCATTTGCTTTCGTTACTTCAGCATTTGCTACATCAAGTGCAGCATTTGTAGTTGCTAATTCACTCGTTAACTCATCGATTGTATTCGTTGCAGTCTCTAATTCACCTTCCAAACGTGCTACTTCTGCTTTTTCAGCTGCTAATTCCGCTGTTAAACTTGTTACTTTTGCTTGTTCAGCTGCTAAGTCTTTTGCTAACTGGGTTGCTTCTTCAACTTTAGCGTTATATGCGGTAACTAATTCGGTACTTAATTGCGTTGCAGTTTCTAATTCACCCTTCAAACGTAATACTTCTGCTTGTTCATCTGTTAAGGCATTTGTTAAACGTGTCACTTCTGCTGTTGCCGTACTTAATTGCGCTTGTAGTTCTCCAATTGAGGCGTTTGCCGTGTTTAATCCCTCCGTTAAATTTTTATTTGCAGTATTTAAATCAGTAATTTTTGTTGTTAATGCTGTTTCTGCTGTTTCATATGCACTAATGATTGATGGTACGCGATTTAATTGAGTTAAGGTTTCCGAAATTTGTGCTGCTCCACTAAAAGTTACTGCTGTTGCTGTGACGACAACTGCTCCGACTGTCGTTACTTTTGCTGCTGTGAGTAATGTTTTGATCATTGTTTCATTCGTCCTTTCAACGTGGTTTGTTTTTTATCAACCACTTACTTGCATTACTATACAGGATTTTTCACAATTAATTAAGTTTATCACGGTTAGGATTTTTTTCTAATTAGATTTGACGATTCGCTTTTATATTTGTATTCAATAAGAAAAATATCAGGAATTCGCTTTCGCCTGCAAATCTATAAAAAGTTTATCAAGATTTCTGGTGAAGTGGCTAAGCGTTTAAACTGCTCCTAGCACCGAAAAAAACTGGGACCACATTTCCATCAGAATTGTGCCCCCAGTTTTTAGTTTATAGTTTTGTCCATGATGAATCTGATCCTGGTAATGATTGTGTCCACCAGTTTGCTTTATATTGCGCACCTTGGTACGTTACGATATCACCTGCAACATA
>JBOFQK010000273.1:0-19001 GCA_051660865.1 Culicoidibacterales bacterium
AAAAAAAGACATTTCAAATGAAATGTCTTTTTCTTAGCGGATTTGTCCGTTCCCAATAATCTGATATTTATTTGTTGTTAACTCGCTTAAGCCAAGCGGTCCTCGAGCATGTAGCTTTTGCGTACTAATTCCAAGTTCAGCTCCATAACCAAGCTCGCCACCGTCAGTAAAGCGCGTTGACGCATTCACATAGACAGCCGCGGCATCAACTTCAGCTAAAAAACGTTGACTGTTCGCAAAATCATTCGTAATAATCGCTTCTGAATGATGACTTCCATGACGTTGAATATGTTCCATTGCCATTTCAAGATCGTTGACAACTTTCACTGAAACAATCAAATCTAAATATTCTGTATCCCAGTCTTCTTGCGTTGCTGGTGTAGCCTCAATTATTGCGCACACCTGTTCACAGCCACGAATTTCAACACTATGAGCCTCAAAGCATATTGCTAATTGTGGTAAAAATTGCGCTGCTACTGCTTCATGGACTAAAATTGTTTCCAATGAATTACAAACTGCTGGTCGTTGAACTTTCGCATTTTCGACAATTTGTAATGCCATCGTTAAATCAGCACTCGCGTCAATAAATGTGTGACAAATTCCAATCCCAGTTTCAATTGTTGGTACTGTTGCATTGGCCACAACCGCTGAAATTAATCGTTGTGAACCGCGAGGCACAACAACATCGATATAGCCATGTAATTGGATTAGTGCCGTGACAACTGCACGATCTGTATGAGCGATAAAATTCACTGCTGTCTTCGGTAAAAACGGGGCAATTGCGGTTTGAATCACTGCAGCTAATACTTTATTAGTTTCAAACGCTTCTGAACCACCTTTTAATAAACATGTATTCCCACTTTTAATTGCTAAAATTGCGGCATCAACAGTTACATTCGGGCGGGCTTCGTAAATCATCCCGATCACCCCTAAAGGGACGCGAACTTGATTGACTTGTAATCCATTTGGCCGTTTCGAACCACGAATCACACTTCCAATTGGATCTGGCAGCTCGATCACTTCATTCGCTGCTTGCGCAATTGCAGCAATCCGCTCTGGTGTCAACAGTAAACGATCAAGTAGCGCTTGCGTTAAACCTTTCGCAATTCCTGCTTGAATATCTTTTTCATTTGCTGCCAAAATTTCAGCTTGATTTTCAATTAATGCCTCGGCAATTGCTCCAATCGCCGCATTTTTTGTTTGTGTACTTGCAATCGCTAATTCTCGCGCTGCTTTTCTTGCCTCAAGCGCAAGTTCAATTAATTCTTGACGATAGTCCATCGTATCCTCCTAAAAAATCACAAGATTGTTCGCATGAATAATCTCATCAAAATGTTTTTCATGTAAAATATCTAAAATTGCTTGTGAATGTAACCCTTTAATTAAACTAATTTCATGACTCGCGTATTGGACAATCCCACGGGCAAAAATCGTACCTTGTTCATCAGCAATTTCAACAATTTCACCAACAAGAAAATCGCCTTCAACTTGGACAACACCTTTTGGCAATAAACTTGTCCGCTTCTGCGTTAACGCTACTTTTGCACCAGCATCAACGATAATCATCCCGCTTGCTTTCGAACGATAGGCAATCCAGTGCTGACGCGCATGTAACGGTTGTGCCTTCGAATCAGTAAATAAAGTTCCGATCATTTCACCTTTTACGGCATCAATGATTCCATTGTGGCGACTGCCATTTAATAACATCATTTGCCCACCATAGGTCGTTACAATTTTAGCGGCATTTAATTTTGTCACCATTCCGCCAGTTCCTAATTTTGAACCAGCTCCACCTGCCATATCATAAATTGCTTCGCTTAAACCATCAACGTGGTGTAAAATTGTTGCCTCAGGATTTGTTTGTGGATTCGCAGTAAATAGGCCATCAATATCTGATAAAATCACATATAAGTCCGCACCAACAACAGATGAAACGAGACCACCTAACGTATCGTTATCACCAATTTTAATTTCATCAATACTCACCGCATCATTTTCATTGATAATCGGCATAACTTGTTGATCAAATAAGGCATTGAACATATTTGTCATATTCAGTAATCGTTCTCGGTTCGTAAAATCATCATGATTTAACAGCATTTGCGCACAAATAAGTCCATGTTGTGCGAGTAAGCGTTGGTATAAGTCGATTAAGTAGACTTGTCCGATTGCGGCACACGCTTGTTTTTGTGGAATCGTTTCGGGTCGTGCATTCATTCCTAAAACACCCATCCCTGCTCCAATTGCTCCTGACGTGACAAGAACAACTTGTTTACCTTCATGCATTAACTGCGCAAGTTGAGCAACAAGATGACTGATTTTGACTTGGTTTAACATTCCATTTTCATTCGTTAATGTCGATGTTCCGACCTTCACGACCACACGTTCAATCTTTGTTAAGTTTCGCATGATTTTTCGCCCTTTCATTCTTCGTTCTCTAATTGGATATTTATCATATCACCTTAGACTCGTTTTTTCAATTGTTCTACTTGTCTTGCTACGAAAAACTCGTTATAGTTGGCTTATGAAACATTTTGAAAGTAGGTATTACTATGAAACTTGGTATTATTGGTGCTGGTAATATGGCAACAGCCATTGTCCACGGCTTATTACATGAATCTATTCTTGATCGTGAGCAAATCATGCTCTCTGCCCGAACACTCAACCGACTCTTACATTTTCAAAGCAAATATGACTTAAGTATTTCCACTGATAATTTAGCTGTCGTTGAATTTGCTGACATTATCCTTTTAGCTGTAAAACCGGCACAATTTCCAACTGTTATCGCTCAAATTCGCGAGCGTGTTATTGCTGACAAGAAAACGGTAATTTCAATCGCTGCTGGACTAAGCTTAGCTGATTTGCACGAACTCTTCGCTGCTGATGTCCCAATTGTTCGGGTCATGCCCAATATTAATGCAACTGTCTTTGCCTCAACAACTGCACTTTGTCCAAATCAATGGGTAGATGAAGTTACCTTAGCAGCAATCACAACCTTATTTAGCGCCCTTGGAAAAACTTACGAAATTGATGAACAGCAAATGAGTACTTTTATTGCCATTGCGGGATCAGCACCAGCATATGCCTATTTATTTGTCGATGCCCTCGCTCAAGGCGCTTTGAAACACGGAATGCCGAAAGAACTTGCAATTAATATTGCTGCTCAAACTTTACTCGGAAGTGCACAAATGGTCCTAGAATCTGCGAAACACCCCCGTGTCTTAATGGATCAAGTTTCTTCTCCTGGAGGAACAACTATTGCTGCCATTAGTGCCCTTGAAGCAAACAATTTTGTTGCAACGTTAATGTCAGCTGTCGATGCCTGCATTGAACGTGATCAAAATTTGAAAACAAAATAAAAAACTGCCATCTCGATGAAGTTCATCATGATGGCAGTTTTTTACTTGCTTAAAGACTATTACGATTACGTAAGAAAATTGGAATTTCTAAATCATCTTCAACTTGTTTAGCTACTGGTTTTGGCGCTGATTGATTTGAAACTGGTGCTGCTTCACTACGCTCAGGACGAACAGCTGGGTTCATTGTTGCTCCCGGACGTTGACTTGTAAACTCTTGTGGCTGACGATCGTCTTCAAATCCAGTTGCGACAACTGTTACCATAATTTCTTCACCAAGTTCAGGATTAATTGCAACCCCTAACATTGTATTGATTTCTGTCGTACTTGAAGACTGAGCAACAACTTGAGCTGCTTCTTCAGCTTCGAATAACGTCAAGTCTAATCCACCTGTTACGTTGACAATTGCATCCGTTGCACCTTCCATTGAAATTTCTAACAATGGTGATGAAATCGCACGTTTCGCAGCTTCAATCGCACGACTTTCACCAGTTGCGCTTCCGATTCCCATTAATGCTGCACCTTTATCGTACATTACTGTTCGTACATCGGCAAAGTCAAGGTTGATTAATCCAGGAACGGCAATAATTTCTGATAAACCTTGGACACCTTGTAATAATACTTTATCCGCATGTTTAAAAGCTTGTAAAATTGGTGTTGTACGGTCAACAATTTCTAATAAACGATCATTTGGAATGACAATTAACGTATCAACATTTTGTTTTAGGCTTTGTAAACCTGACATCGCATGCTCATAACGCTTACGTCCTTCAAATGAGAATGGACGTGTCACGATTCCAACTGTTAAAATTCCCAATTCGCGCGCAATTGCAGCAATAACTGGAGCTGCACCTGTTCCGGTACCTCCACCCATTCCGGCTGTAACGAAGACCATATCGGCACCTTCTAATACTTGCTCAATTTCTTGACGGCTTTCTTCAGCAGCACGTTTTCCCAGCTCAGGATTTGCTCCTGCACCTAAACCACGTGAGCAATCTTTTCCTAATTGGATTTTATGTTGTGCATTCGAACGGTGTAAAACTTGTAAGTCTGTATTACAGTTGATAAATTCAACTCCACGTACACCTTCTTCAATCATGCGATCAACAGCGTTGTTTCCACCGCCACCGACTCCGACAACCTTGATTTTTGCTAATACATTTTCATCTTGTATATCAAATGACATAAATGAAGTCATTGGATTGTAATCGTTCATTTTTCTTCCTCCTAGTTAATTAATCAAAAAAGTAATTCACAATACGATTCCAAAATTTATCGTCTTTCGGCTCTTCTTCTTGGTTCTTTTTACGAATTGCTTGATTGAATTGAATTGAGCATAATGTTCTATTTGTTAATTTTGCACGTTGATGTGCAAGTTCAATTACACCTAGTGTTGTCGTATATTCATTCGTCCGCGCCCCTAACACAGATGGCTGAACAATTTTTGCGTTAGCAAAGACACTATGAATAACTTTTTGAATACCTAACATTTCTAAGGCACCACCAGTAAAAATTACTGGATATTGATCTAATAATGCCATTTTATCAATTTCCGCTTTGATTGTATTCAGCATATCTTCCATTCGCGGCTCAATAATTTGTGCCAAATCGAATTCACTAATTTTCATCATCGCATCTTCTTCGATTAAATCACAGACTTTATACTTAGTTGCTTGTTCAATATTTCCATAACCATAATCAAGTTTGATTTTGCGCGCAATATCTTTAGTTACGCCATACACATAGGCAATATCATTATCGATTAATTGCGAGCCAATTTTAGTTGTTCGAATCTTTTGAGCATAGCCATTATCAAACAAGGTAATACTTGTCATATCATGACCAATATTAATTGTGATAACACCCTTTAACGGCTCATCTTCAGTTAACACATGTTCCGCATCAGCTAAAAAGGCAGGGAACGTATCAATAATTTGCAGACCGGCTTTTTCAACAGCTGTTAATAATTGAATAAATAAAATTTTCGGTGTTGTCACTACCATTCCTTGCATTCCTAATTGGAGCCCTAATAACCCTTTTGGATCACTAATACCACCAACACCATCGACTTGGAAATCTATTGGAAACACATTGACAAACTCATCATGACGCGAGCGTAATTGACTCGCTGCACTTGCAAATAATTTACTGATATCTTCACTCGTAATTTCATTTGCCTGATTTTCGATTGCAATCGTAATTTCTACCGGAATAATTGTTGCTTGATTGCTTGGAATCGTAACAATTACACTTGGGATTTCCTTGTTAATAAATTGTTGTGTCTGGATCACTAAATTTTGAATAACTTGTGATAATTGATCCGCGTTCGTGACAATTCCTTTTGAATATCCTTGTGTAGGTACGCTATTGGCTGCGACGACATTTAAACGGCCGTTCACAATCTCGGCTACCACAAGTCTTATTGTGCTACTACCGATTTCCAAGGCCGCGTAGGCATTTCCATTTGCCACAATAAGACCCCCTCGTTTTTTTAATTCAAATTACATTTTCTGTTTTATTATACTACATTCAAATTTAACTTAAAACATAAAAAGCATTTTTTACCGACTTTTTTTAAAGTGCTACAGCATAGTTTCCTGCTTCAAGGTGAATATGCATACGTTTATTGCCCAATGCTTCAACAATTGAAAAATAAAACACCATTTTTTCTGGTATTTGACGAATACTAATCGTCACTAAATTTCCATCACGCATATACAATTGTAACTGCTCAGGATCAGTATCACTGCCATTAAAAGCAATCTCTGAAATTTGTCGTTGTACATCCAGTGGGATTTTAGCTAAATTTTCAAATAATAATTTTCCATTCGTTTCATCCCAATTCCGAAAATATGGTACGTTCAAACGAATATTTGCCTGAACAGCCACGAGTTCACCGGTTGCTAAAATCCACATTTTTTCGGTTTCAGTTTGTGTAATTCCCATAATTTCAGCTTCTTCAACAACTAATTCAATTGTATTTCCAAAACGTCTTTTCATTGTCACATTTTCAATCAGGGGCTGAGTTTCCAATTGTTTTTCAATTTCCCAACCATTTAACCAATAAAAATGATTACCAACTTCAACCGGGGTATTTTCAATCACAAATTGCTTACTTACGTATTGATTGCCAGTGACTGTGATTTCTTTTACTTGTGAAAGTGGTGAATTCAAAAAGATAATTAACCCAACACTGATTAGACCAATATACCAAATCAGCTGGGTTTTTCGCTGTTTTTGTTGCAGTTTTTTTTGACGAATCTTATCAAATGCTTCAACTTGAATCGGTTCTTGTTCTCTTAATTGCTGATCTGGAAGAACATAGGCGTATGCCTTTGGCTTTGTTGATTGACTCATGACCAGTTAAAGTACTCAACTTCTTGATGCATCGCTACACCATATGTTTGTTCGACTTGCGTCTGGACTAAAGTAATCAGATCAGCAATATCTTGTGCGGTTGCTGAGTCAACATTGACAATAAAATTGGCATGTTGCTCACTAATTTGCGCTCCACCTATCCGCTTCCCTTTTAAACCGAGCTCTTCAATTAATTGACCGGCAAAATATGGTGTTGGATTTCGGAAGACACTCCCGCAATTTGGTAATTGTAATGGCTGCGTGTCTTTTCGACGTTGTCGCCACATTTCCATTTTCGTTTTAATTTCAGTTGATTCACCAGTTTCAAAATTAAGTACTGCTTCAAGAATAATCCAATCGCGATGTTTTTGGAAAATTGATGTTCGATAAGCAAACTCACATTCGTCAGCTTGTAACCAAAATGTTTCCCCTTCGCGATTCATCACATGGACACGTACGAGATTATCTTTTAATTCTCGTCCGTGTGCACCTGCGTTCATGAAAATACCACCGCCAATATTTCCTGGGACACCACCGGCCCACTCAAAACCGGTTAAACTCCGTCGCGCAAGTTCATTCGCCAATTTAATCATTGAATAACCGCTAGTAACAACGACCTCTTGTTCAATAAATTTAACTTGATTAAACGATCGATCGAGCTTAATCACAATTCCATTATAGGCTCGATCACTTACGAGTAAATTAGAGCCTTTGCCAATAATCTTAAATGTTATTCCGTGTTCATGACAAAAATCAACAATTCCTTGAACCCCTGCTACATCATGTGGATAAATTAAATATCTTGCCGTTCCACCAACACGAAGCGTTGTATGTCGACTTAATGGCTCTTCAGCTAAAACTGTTCCATAATGCTTTAATTCTTCGATCATATTTTACTCCTTTTGCAGCGACTTAGCAGCTTCAAACATCAGCACTGCTGCTTGTGGTTGTGCTAATTTTTTGAGTGCTTGCTTCATATTTTCACGTTTCTTTTCATCATTCATCAATTCATCAATCCGAGCAACAAATGTTTCGGCAGTTAAATCTTTTTCTTCTAATAATGTTGCTGCCCCAGCCGCAACAAAACTTTGGGCGTTTTTGAGTTGATGATCACCAGTCACATTAGGACTAGGAACAAAAATTGTTGGTGTTTGAAACATCGCTGCTTCAACTAACGTTGTCGCTCCACTTCGAGCAACCAAAACATCAGCAGTCCGCATCATCGCTGGCATATCTTCAACAAATGGAACAATATGCACATTTTTCGCACTCGTTTTTTGTGTTGCCATGATAACTTCATCATAATATTTTTTACCAGTCACATATGTAACATCGTATGCTTTCGTTGCTAATTCTGGTAAAGCATTGACAAAAGCTTCATTTAAGCGCATTGCTCCAAGACTTCCACCAAAACATAAGATATGTTGTGTATATGGACGTGTCACAGTTGTTTCTTTTTCGAGTAAAATGGCAATTTCTGTCGCACGCGGACTTCCTGTCATCACAATTTTCTCAGTAGCAAAGTATTTCTTTGTATCTTCTAAGCAAAGAAATGCATGATCAACGTAACGACCTAAAAAACGATTTGCCACACCAGCATGTGAATTTGGTTCATATATTGCTGTCGGAATTCCAAGCTTCGCTGCTGCGTAGACAACAGGCGCACTGACATAGCCTCCCGTTCCAAGAACGAAGTCTGGCTTAAAAGCTTTTAAATATTTTCGTGCTTTAAAAACTCCCTGTAAAAACAGCGTAACTGCTTTAACATTTGTTAATGATAAGCTCCGTGAAATTCCTTTTACTTGGAGGTGCTTAAATTCCATCCCCGTTTTCGGGACAATTTCACCTTCCATTCGATCACTTGATCCTATATATAAAAAACTCGCGTGTTCATCGACGGTTTTAACATATTCTGCAAATGCTAATGCAGGATAAATGTGTCCGCCAGTTCCACCACCGGTTAATACTATTCGCATATAATCTACCTCACTTTAATACAAGACTAATTATAGCAAAAAAATGCAATTTGCTCTATCCTTAGTCTGTATTTTCATAAATTTCATAGTAAAAAAAAAACGATAAAAGACAAACGCCGTTGTCCTTTACCATTTTTTATTTAATAAATTAATGATAACTTGTTTTGTCCCCGCATCAACATACTGCTTGCAACTAAAAACATCATAATTTTGCTCGCGAATTTTCACTAATATTGCCGCATATAAATGCGCCGCACCATAAACAGCAAGTCGTGCTCGTTTTGGATATAAGTGTGCTTGTTGATTGGCAAGTTCGTATTCGCGTTCGGCAATTGCTGCTAACGTTTCCCATACTTGGATAAATTCACTTGTTGCTTTTGGCCCAATCAGCATTTGTTCATTAACTCCAGCCGTTTGTAAAAGTGCTTGTGGTAAATAAATTCTCGCTCGCTGATAATCTTCATGAATATCCCTTAAAATATTTGTGAGTTGTAATGCGTATCCGAGATGATGGGCATTTTTACGTAAAATTGGTGTAACTTTTGGCACTAAAATTGGCAATAACATTAAACCAACCGTCGTTGCTACATGATAGCAGTAAACTTCAAGTTCTGCTACGGTTTCATAACGTGTAATTGTTAAATCCATTTCTTGACCGCGAATCATATCCTGAAACGCTTGTGCATCCATCGGATACCGTGTAAATACATCTGCTAATGCAACCCAGTGTGCTTGCGTTTCATCGTAGTTTCCACCTAAAAAATTGGCAAATTCAGCTTTAAATCGCTCAAGCTCCTGTTCAACATTTTCGCCTTCATCAACAATATCATCAACAATCCGACAAAAGGCATACACGGCATACACGGCATTTCGTTCATCTTTTGCAAGTAATGAAAAAGCTTTATAAAAGGTCGCTGAATGATGTTTGATTATCTGTTCACATTCCAAATATGCTTGTTTTTTATCCATTTTCCCCATCCTTTTTTAGCAATGCTTCACAGGCAAGTTGTGCACTTTGCATAACAATTGGGATTCCACCACCTGGATGAACACTTGCTCCCACTGCATATGCATTTGTAAACGACTTAATTTTTGCTTGTGGCCGGAAAGGCCCGCTCTGCCATAAATGTGGTGCAATCCCAAAACTTCCACCTTGATATAAGCCTTCTCGTTCACAATCAGCCGGTGTTAACACTTCTTGCCATTGAATTGCAGCTTTTAAACCTTCAAATTCTTGTTGTTCAAGTAGCGTCAAAATCAACTCCACAAAATTCGCTTTAAAGCTTGGATCATCCCAATTAATCTTTGGTGTTTGACTTGGAACTGGCACTAAAATATAGAGACTACTATGACCATTTGGAGCCAAGCTCCCATCAATCACGCTGGGATTAAAAACATAAATTGCTGGTGTTTGCGGAAGTTGTTGTTGCTTAAACAACTTTGTAAAAAGTATAGCAAAGTTAGGCGGTAAATAAAAGCTATGGATCGCTTTTTGTAAATACTGTTTATTAATTCCTAGATAAATTGTTACACAACCATTACTCGGTGTATAGTTTTTTTCCCTTTGTTTCGTCAACTCAGCAATAAGTGGATATTCGGTATTGAAAATGACATGATCACAGGCAATTTTTTGCGTAGCTGTTTTAAGATGGGTAATGGTTTTTTGATTAGAACTGACACCGGTAACTTCTTGTTCATAATGAACTGGAATTCCCCGATTTTCTAGCTTTTTAGTTAAATATTCAACTAAACTAGCGTATCCCCCTTGAAGGTACCAAACACCATGCTCATGCTCGCTAAATCCAACAAGTGAATATAATGATGGCGCAACCGTTGGTCCACCACCAACATAGAGTGTTTGTAACGAATACGCATCTAAAATTTGCTCATTTGTGAAATAATTTTTGAGAAAATCACGTGTTGAACGATGAAGTTGCATATCCCATAATAATTTCACTACTTTTTTATCAGCTAAAATTTTCAAGCTCGGTAGTGATTTCGTCAGCAGTAGCTGTTCTCCACGCGGATATAACTCGCGCATATCATTTAAATAATGTTCAAACCCAACAAAATCACCTGGATAATTGATTGCAAAGTAGTTTTTTTGTCGTTCAGTATCACTATATTTGATAAATTTTTTCCCATTTGCAAAATCAATCGTCAGTGCTGGATCACAGCGTTCAATGGTTAAATCATCAAAATCAAGTCCGGCTAAAGCAAAAATTTCTCGATGCATATGAGGGAGTAGCATCACAGTTGGTCCCCGATCAATTTTATACGTCCCATTGCCCCGATACGATAACCGTCCACCCAGCTGGTCGTTTTTTTCATAAATCGTAACATCATAGCCTTTTTTTTCCAAAATCAGGGCACTCATCATGCCTGCAATTCCACCACCAACGATGGCTACTCGACTTTTTTTCGTCATCTTATTCACTTCCTGCCTGTTGGCGAATTAAAGCTGCGCTCATTCGTCCAGATTCTAAAATTGTTGGTAATCCACTTCCTGGGTGTGTTCCTCCACCAACTAGATAGACACGTTCAACTTCCTCAAATTGATTATGTGGACGGAAAGTCATCATTTGGCTTAATTGGTGGCTCAAATTAAATACCGCACCTTTGTACACTCGCTCTTTCGTTTCCCAATCTTGAGGCGTAATCACAAATTCCGCTTGAATATGTGATTGGAATTGACACCCTAATTTCGCTTCAATTCGTGCAAAAATCCATTCGCGATATTTAGCAATTTGTGCTTCACTCCAATCCGCTTCTCCCTCATTATTTGGCATTGGGGCTAAAATATAAAGCGTTGAATGTCCTGGTGGGGCTAATGTATCATCGGTTACACTTGCATTTTGGACATAAATCGATGGTGATTGTGGTAAATCATAATTACCAAAAATTTCTTGTAATGACTGATGGTAATCATCACTAAAAATAATATTATGATGGGCAATATCAGCAAATTTTGTATCTAATCCGAGATAAAACATTAATGTTGAACACGAATATTTTCTTTTTGCTAATTTTTCCGGTGTGTATTTTTTTAAAATACCCGGTTCAAACAAATGATTCATCGCATGCGCAAAATCCTCATTAACAATGACATAATCAGCTTTAATTACTTCACCATGCGCTAATTCAATCCCAACCGCTTGCTGATTTTCAACAATGATCCGTTCCACACTTTGATTGAAATGAATTTGCCCAGTTCCTTCTTCAACAACTTTAGCAAGTGCTTGCGACAGTTGGTTCAATCCACCCTTAACGTGCATAATCCCATACTCATGCTCCATAAAGGCTAAAATACTAAATGCCCCAGGACATGATTCCGGTGACATCCCTAAGTATTTTGATTGAAATCCGAAAGCTAATTGTAAGTCCTCACTTGGAAACCAACGAGCTAATTCACTCGCCAAATTACTTGTGAGTTTCAATTTTGGTAGCGCCTTAATCACTTCAGGACGGAAATATGCTCGCAACGATTGCATTGGTTGTCGTAAAATTGGTGTCAACGCCTCCATCCGCGCACGATTCTCCACTAAAAAATTCAGATACCCTTGTTCATTTCCAGGAAATTGCCTCGCAATTCGTTCTTTCATCTCTTCATGATTGCGTGTAACCATCAACTTTTTGTCATTAGCAAAATAAAGATCATACATATGCGTTAAATCTGTCAACGTCAAATAATCAGTCAATCGCTTTCCGATTGAAGCAAACTGCTCTTCAGCAAGATGGACCATACTCCAAAACGTTGGACCAACATCAAATTGATATGCCCCTAACTCTAAACACCGGTTCCTTCCACCGACACGATTCAATCGCTCGTAAACATGAACATCAAATCCTTGATGTGCTAACATCATCGCTGCACTCAATCCCCCCGGACCAGCACCAATCACAACTACTTTTTTCATTTCTATTCCCTCCTAGCATTTATTACTTTAATTATAACGAGAGTTAGCTGAATTTTCAGTCAAAATACGCCAAGGAATTCATGTTTTTTTCAACAAAAAAACAATAAAAAAACGACTTGAAATCTCAAGTCATTTTCGTTCACTCTATTGCAATTCATATTTTTTCAGTGCTAATGTAATATTTAGTAACTCATCGCGAATCACTAATTGCTCTTCAGTTTCTGTAATTGTAAAATCTCGGTATGATACTTCGGCATTTCCTAAATAACGTTCCTTCATTTCTGCAAACAGTTTTTGTGCACCAGCTAATTCTTGATAAAAACCAAAATGTTTCATATCAGTTTGAATATCTTGAATTGCATTATTTTTGTCTACGACTAACTCAAGTTTGTTTAAAATTACTGCATAAATATACTTTGTTGCCATTTTTTCAATCCCACTTTCTTATTTTACACTTTGAGTATAACATACGTCCACATTCTAGTTTTGATTGATGCATTTTTTTCAGGTTTATTTCAGTTAGTTTTGATACAATAGAAATAACTAGCTTTGGAGGTACCTTATGCGTATTTTAATTATTGAAGATGAACAGTCATTAGCTTCAGCAATGGCAACTGTATTACAAAAGCACAATTATCTTGTTGATACTTGTTTCGACGGAGCTGAGGGACTCCTGTTTGCACAAACTCAATTGTATGATGTTATTATTTGCGATTTAATGCTCCCAACTCTTGATGGCCACAAAATTATTCGAACTTTACGTCAAGAAGCAAATCCCGTACCAATTTTAATTTTAACAGCTAAAAATACATCCGATGATACAATTACTGGTCTTGATGCTGGTGCTGATGATTATTTAACGAAACCGTTCCACATGGGTGAATTACTCGCTCGCTTACGGGCACTTGGACGGCGCTCAGGCAATATTACCGCTTCTCCATTACTCACTCTTGAAAACTTAAGTTTTCACCCTCAGACATTACGATTAAGTACCGAAGTCAGCGAACTCCAACTTACGCTCAAAGAAGCTCACTTATTAGAAATGTTACTTAAAAACCAAAATCAAATCCTCTCTAAGGAGCAATTAATTGAAAAAGTTTGGGGATACGATTCTGAAGCTGAAGCAAACCATGTTGAAGTTTACATTAGCTTTTTACGCAAAAAATTAACTTTACTGCATGCGAATGTCCAAATTACGACAATTCGTGGTCTCGGCTATACCATTCAAGCAAAACAAATTTATTAGGAGGATTGTTCAATATGTTCCAAAAATTACATAAAAAATTCCTTTCAATTCATTTGGTTTTGATCTCCGCCACGCTTTTTTTAGCTTTTATCGCGATTTTTTGCCTTACTTTTTCCAACTTATATCAAGATACTCAACGGCAAATGGCTCAACTCTTAGACTCTCCCGTCTTGCCCGTTAATCACGCTTCTCCTCCAAAGAAACCTGTCAAAAATTTTGAATCGCGTGGTATTTTACAGTCCTTTAAAATTTTTTTCAATACCAATCACGAACCAATCAGCTATTCGTCATTTCTAACTCTCGACGAAACAATCTATACTCAAGCATTAACCCAACTTTCAAGTGACTCAACACGTGGAATCATCGTAATTGATGATAAAGTTTGGTACTATGAACGCCAAGCGATTTTTGACTTTTTCCAAAAACAACCGATGAATTCAATAGCAATTACTAATTTTCCGCCAGCAACGAGTTATCAAATTGCTTTACTCGATGTTACTGCCTCAACCATCGTGTTACGTGATCTCTCACTTTCATTATTAGCAGTAAGCGGATTAATGTTTTTTATCATCCTCGCAATTAGTTACTATTTTACTAAACAAGCGATTAAACCAGTGCAGTTAAGTTTTGAAAAGCAACAGCAGTTTATTGCTGATGCTTCCCATGAATTAAAAACACCCTTAGCAATCATTAGTGCGAATACCGATGCACTATTTGCGCATCAAGATGATACGATTGCCAATCAGCTCCAATGGCTGATGCACATTCAAAATCAAAGTCATCGCATGAATAAACTAATTAATGATTTACTGATTTTAGCCAAAAATGAAACGCCTTCACGTTCATTGCTGCACTCAACTTTTGATTGTAGTCAAGCACTCAAGCAAATTATTTCTGAATTTGAGGTCTTAAGTTTTGAAAAAGGCTTAACAATCGAGGAAAATATTGAAGCTGATATTTTCCTCAATGGTGATACTGATAGTTTTCAACAATTTTGTTTTATTTTCTTAGACAACGCTTTAAAATATACGCAAAATCCTGGCACAATCACAATTCATTTAACACGCCAACAACAAACAGCAACTTTAACGATTAGTAATACCTTTCCAACTTTATCTGATGTTGAAATCAGTAAGTTTTTTGATCGCTTTTATCGAGCAGATAGTGCACGGACATATAATGGTAGCTATGGGCTAGGACTAGCAATCGCCCAACAATTAAGTCAACAGCTCCACGCCCAGATTCACACAAGTTCGGCCAATGACATTTTAAGCTTTACAATCAACTTCCCTTGTAAAGCTTAAATAAAACAAAAGTGCAAGTAATCCATTGCGGTTACTTGCACTTTTTTAGTTGATTATTTTTCAAGATTTATAGAATCAGCAATTGCATCACCAATCGCAATCGCGTAATTTTGCCAATTTTGTTGCCAATCAAGATTATCACTATAATTATCAATAAATGCATATTCTACTAAGAACGCTTGAGCGCCATAGTTTGGTACCGTTGCATACTGATAATTATAATTAATAATATTTTGTGCTCCCGTCGAAAGACCACCGGTTTCTCGAATGATAAAGAAATAGTCTTCGTATTCTTGAGTACAATTGACCATTCCTTCAATCCGCTCTTCACAGTAATCAACCTGTTTATACGTTCCTGAGCCAAGTGCTGCTGAACTCTCTAAACTTGAAGCTGCTAATCCTTGAGACTGTAACGCTTCACTCATCGATAATGCGAATGTGTTGGTCGTTTCAAAAGCTGAATAAATTTGAAACCCACTTGCCGTTCCAGTTGCTGTCGTATTAAGGTGATTAGATATGAGTAATTTCGCTTGTGATTGATACACTTGATCTACCCTTCCATTTGCATAGTAGGGCGATTGCTCTAAACTATAAGTTTCATCACCAGCAGGCTCACTATCATCTTCGCGGGTTAACTTTACTTTTAAACCGTACTCTTCAGTTAAATAGTCACTTAATACTTGACTAAATTTTAATACTTCATCACTCTCATATAGACCATAGCCAATTGCTCCACTATCAAGGCCACCATGCCCTGGATCAATCACTAAATCATACACATCTTCTGGTAACTCCGTTACGAGATCAACTTGTAAATATACTAAATTATCGGTACTTGTAAATAAGCTCACTTGATTCGCCTCACCATTGCGCATAATTGTATACCATGTTTGCGCCGAAAAATCAGTTGCTTCAAGAGGGATACTATCTAACTGAATTTGATAAATCCCTTCAGTTAACTCAGCAAGGAGGATCCCTTGATCATTCAATGTACTTGCTTCAAAATAATAGGTCGTATTCGTATGTAAGTTTTTGAGTGTATAGGTGCTGAAAGAAATTGTACTATCAAAATGTAGCGATTCACCGTAAAAACGATGTTGTTCATAATTTGTCGTTTCAGCTAGGTCAATACTTCGACTCACCTGTGATGCTTGTAAGTTTTCGATGCTGCTTTGCTTTGTCATTTTCGCTCCAAGGGTAAAAATAGCAAAAAATGATAGGCAGATAAATATAATTCGATTTAATTTCATTATTTTTCATTTATCAATATCAATTGATAATCTCCTTCCAGTCCTATACAGTACTTAATTTAACTGACCTTTATTCATCGTGAAAACATAATCGGCTATTGCTGTCACTTTTTGTGAGTGTGTGACCAGAATCACACATTTTCTTTCATTATGAGCTAATTTAGTAAAAATATTTAAAATGTCTGCTTCTGTTTCACTATCAAGATTTCCGGTTGGCTCATCTGCAATAATCACATCTGGATCATGTGCAAGGGCACGAGCAATACCAACGCGCTGCTGTTCTCCACCTGATAACTTCAAAATTGGCCGTTCTGCTTTTTCTTCAGAAATCCCAACACTCGCCAATAAATTCAGTGCATGGGCACGATTATCATCATATTTAATTCGGCTAATATCCATCGATAATAAAATATTTTCCAATGCGGTTGTGTTCGTTAGTAAATTAAAACTTTGAAAGACGACGCCAATGCTATGAGCACGATAATGATCACGATCAATTGTCGTTAAATCTTGCTCCCGATAAATGATTGCTCCCTCTTGGCAAGTATCTAACCCTGCTAATAATGATAGTAAGGTCGACTTTCCCGATCCAGATTTACCAATAATTGTATGGACAAATCCCGAATTAAATTCGGCACAAATTCCGGAAATGACTGGTTTTTTAGCTCCTTCATACGTATAACTGACATTATTTATTTTTAAAATCGCCATTTTTTTAGTTCCTTTCTGATAAAATTTTCATTGGTTCATAGCGGGTAATTTGTCGCACAGCAATTACTCCAGCAACTGATGATAATAACAGTGAAATCACAAATATTTGGCCAACTGTCAATAAACTTAACGTTGGTTCCAACGTAATTGCTTGACTCTGACTTTGTTGTCCTTTTCCTCCTACAATCATTCCTGATGTTGGGGCACCCATACCCATACCACCACCTGGCATTTGTGAATTAGTTGTTTGTTGAGTTTGTTGGGTTTGAGCAGTTAATAATGAATTGCTAACTGGTTTTGCAACTAACGTTCCAGCTCCCATCCCTAAAACAACACAAGTAATCGTAATTATCGCTAATTCCAACCAAAAACTTAAGGCTAAGACATTTTTTTTCATCCCCATCGCACGTAAAACACCAATTTCATATTTACGTTCCCGAATCGAAATCGAAGTTAGTAGCATGATAATGATAGCGCCAAGAATAAGCACGATTGCTAAAAATGTAATCGCAATATTTCGAATTCCTGCTAGTGGGCTAACTAATTGATCATATGTTGTTGCATCAGTTGTCACTGTAAATGTCGTCGGCAATCCTTTTTCACGAACTTCAGCTTCGAAAGCAGTAATATCTTCAGGATTTTGTAAATAATACTCTACATCAATTGAAACACCTGTTTCATCTTGAGCACGAATGGCTAATAACGTTTCTAATGAGGTAATTATTTCATTCCGATTATTAAATGCTGCGCTTTGCGGCATATTTTCATCGGCATACTCATCACGAATATCTTCATATAATCCAACAATAAGCAATTCATATTCGGCCGTTCGTTGCGCTGTTAAAGTTTGTGAGCGCTGATCAAGTACGAGCGTATAGGTTAGACCGTTAATCTCAATCGTATCTCCTGCAACTAACTCAGTAGTATCAATTGTTGTTGGAATTGTCATTGACATCAGTGATGATAAAGTAATTGTATCTCCGATAGCTAAACTATTTTCAGTCGCTAATTCCGTACTGATTAGCGCCTCGTTTTCCCCATTTGGATAATTTGAAATTCCATCATCTACTAAAATACGATTCCCCTCTGTAAAAGCCGTATAATCATCCCCTAAAACATTAAAATTCCCAGAAGACATTGCCCCCATCATTCCCATTTGAGCAGCTCCTTCAGATGTCTCATCAATTGCGACAACTGCATCACTATTTGCTCGAAGCGAAGCATTAACGACGCTTTCCTTCAAATAATCTGAATTTGTGAAGCTTAATAATAGCTCTGGGTCTAATGTTGGTCGACTGATCTTCACCGCGCCTGCATTTGCATCGGATGTCGCTTCTTGACGAAGTTGCTCCATATCAGGATTAATGACAACTTGAGATGAAAATAACGCCGTATAATCAGTAATAAGTGCTGTTGCCGTATCATTGATCATCAACGTCACAACTGTTGTCGTTAAAATTGCCAATAAAATCGCTGTCACCAGTAAATTTCGACCTTTATTTCGCCAAATATTTTTCCATGCATGTTTTAAAATGTACATTTTTTCAATTCCTTTCTTTTTTACTAACTTGAGTATAATCAGCGACACTTAAATGAACCTTAAATTGATAAAATCATCAAAAAAAAGAGTAGAACTGATTGAATCAGTCCTACTCTTTTTTGAACCCCTTGAGACTACAGTCTCAAATGTCCAACTCGGTTCGAATAAATAAAAAAAAGCACACCTTGTGTACCTACTAATCTATAAATGGTGTCCTGTGTAGGATTCGAACCTACGACCCTTTGATTAAAAGTCAAATGCTCTACCAACTGAGCTAACAGGACAAAAATATATGGTGCCGGCTGCAGGAGTCGAACCCGCGACCTACTGATTACAAGTCAGTT
>JBOFQK010000274.1:0-1060 GCA_051660865.1 Culicoidibacterales bacterium
GCTTGGCTCTCAAACAAGCTACTCCCTGGCTCAAAAAAACTTTCGAAAATTATTATAGCACAAATCCTAGAGGTTTTGTCGACTTACTCACAATTATTCAAAAATATTCATTACAAGAAGTTTCATATGCAATTGAAGAAAACACTCGTAATAATCTTCCCGTTGAAAATAGTTATATTATTGATACGATTCTAAAAAAATATGACGCTACTATCAAGATTCAAGCAACAGAACTAGCAATTGAGCACACATGTCATACACAATTATCAGATATTAGTAATTTGTATAACCAAGGAGCGTGCAAATGGAAAAACTAATTCAAACATACGCCAAGCAATTACGATTACCATATTTGACTGAACACATTGGTCAGCATCTCGAACAAGCAAGAACAGAGAATAGTACGTATGAGGAGTTCTTACTTCAGTTATTTGAATATGAAATTCAATTGCGTAAACAAAATAGTATTAATAACCGCTTGCGACAAGCAAAATTTCCATATGCCAAGCAACTCGAAACACTGGATATTAGTGCGCTACCAGATGAAGCTCAACTCCATTTTCAAACCTTACGAAGTTTGGCATTTATCGAGCAGAAACAAAATATTATTTTCGCTGGTAATCCTGGAACAGGAAAAACACACCTGGCAATTGGTTTAGGTATAAAAGCTTGTCAAAATGGTCATCACGTCTATTTCGCACATGTGCCAACTTTGATTATTCAATTAAAGGAAGCAAAAAGCGAACGAGTTTTTCAGCGTTTGAAATCAAAGTTTGATAAATATCAACTAATCATTTTGGATGAACTTGGATATATATCATTTGACAAAGAAGGTGCAGAATTATTGTTTAACTTCTTATCAACACGTTGTGAGAAAGCTTCAACTATCTTTACAACTAATTTACCATTTTCACGATGGGACGAAATATTCCATGATCCAATTATCACTGCTGCAATGGTCGATCGGATTACACATAATTCATATGTCATTAATATGAATGGAGCTAGTTTCAGAATGAAAGAAAGCAGCCAATTTATCCAAAATCAACTTAATAATCTT
>JBOFQK010000275.1:0-1081 GCA_051660865.1 Culicoidibacterales bacterium
CAATTCAGAAACAAGGATTATACGAACTTAAACGCCAATTGATGTACAAATGCCAAAAATATGGCATTGCATTCATTGAGGCAGATATGTGGTTTCCATCGTCAAAGCAATGTTCGCATTGTGGAGTGGTCAAAACACGACTATCGCTCTCTGAGCGCATCTTTGATTGCGAAGCCTGTCACTTGACGATTGACCGCGATTTGAACGCTGCTATCAATTTGAGTAACTATCAATTTACTTCATCACTGAAACGATGAAATAAATATGTAGGATTCGTTGCATCCGAATTTACGCCCCTGGAGTGTTAGAACAAACAAAAGTAGCTGCCTTGCCCTTGGAAACAAGATTCACACGATAGCCAAATTGAACACGATGAACGGGGAAGCAAACAGTTAGTTGTAAAGTTTTGAGATATTTATAAACTTTTACAATAAATTGGCAACGGGCTTTCGTATGACACAACTAATCGTAACATCATTATCAACACCTGAATTAATCAATTTTATCGATACATCGCTAGAAATTACTACGGTTCATCCAAGGCAAATATTGCCACCTGAACTTCATGCTGCTCAAGTGATTTTCATCATCGAAACAACTTTCGAGCAACAACTAAGCACCTACCAAAGCCTTATCTTGCGGCCAAATCAAATCGTTTTTATCGTCTTAATGCCTGATCAACTCAAAGATTTTGCGATGATTCATCGGACGTTCGCCGTTGAGCTTTGTGCAACAATCGATTATCTGATTGCACCACTGACACCTGAAAAACGTGATATTCGCGTTTGTGTTTGGGAACAAGCTCAACAAAGTAAGCGACCTATTTTGAAAATTCAAGATTTACTCCTTAACTTTTTTCATTCTTTACCTGAAATTGCCTGGTTTAAAGATCAGCACCTGAACTATTTATCGGTCAATCAAGCGTTTTTAAACCTTTACGGTAAAACAAGTGCTGAAATTATCGGTAAAAGCGATGAACAAATTTGGGCTGAACCGTTACCAATCAATGCTGGTGATTCTGATCAAGAGATTCTTAAAACTCATGAAGCCCAAACCTTTTCCGCAATTTTTCCTACTCATA
>JBOFQK010000276.1:0-1210 GCA_051660865.1 Culicoidibacterales bacterium
GTTTACGAATTGCTACAACATCTTCATCTTTATAATGCGAACCATTTGAGTATGGGGCTTTGTGCGTTTGTACAATTTTCCATTTCGCATCTGATTCTTGTGCCGTTGTTGTTAACCAATCAATTTGCTCAGCCGATAATCCCTGATTTTCATCAAGATTATTTGTATTCACGACCATAACTAAAACATTTCCATAATCAACTTTATAATATGCTCCCGTTTCTAAATCTTGCGCTGGTAACTCTTGAATATTAAAGTGATTCGTGTGGGCGTGATTGCTATCTTCATGATTTCCACTCGCGGTAATTAACGATGTATTCATTAAATCAGCTTGTGGTTTATTTAAGAACCACTGCCATTGCAATTCATTCTTGCCATTATCGACCATATCGCCAGCATGTGTCACAAATTTTGTCTCTGGATACATACTGAAGGCTTTATCAACAATTTCACCCCACTGGGCATATTCGCTTTCAAGCATACTTTGCGTATCGGCAAAGTTTAAGAAGGTGAAGCTATCATCATTGACAGCTGCGGTTTCAAACGTTGCTGCCTCTGTAAAGATTCCTGTTGCCGCATCACCAACGCGGTAATAATATTTTGTCCCCGGCTGCAAGCCATCTAACACGACTTGGTGCCGTGTCACTTCTTTATTGCGTGTAATGGCAATAATTCCAAGATCAATCGTTGGGAATGAACGTGAAACGATTTCCGATTCGGCATTAATACTGATTGCTTGACTAAAATCAATTTCGCCATCCGCAAGTGTTTGCGCTTCAACTGCTTTGACGAATTGAATTTCGTTCGTTGGCATATTTTTTCCAGTATACCAACTAAACGCTTTTTGCGTCATTTCATCGGTACCAAATGTCACAGCAACTGAATGTGGTAACAGCCCATTTTCAACTGATGGTGCTTGTGGTTGAATACCGGTATACGTTAAAATGCGGGCTGCGCCATCGATGGCATCATCTTGCGTATCATCTCCTGCTAATCCGTAGACGAGCTCACCAAGCAACGTTCCCATTTGCTTTTCAAAGCTTGGCGTAATGTAGGCGTCTAAGTATTCATCAAGTGGCGTTTTAATTACATCAACAAGGTCAATCCCTAATTTATTCAGCGCACTGTATAAGCCTTTGTCTTTCCCAAGTAACAAGTTAATTGTCATTTGTAAAAACTTGTCAGTTGTTAACGTTGTGACATCGACTTC
>JBOFQK010000277.1:0-1323 GCA_051660865.1 Culicoidibacterales bacterium
CATGAATTTTGCTTTTTTGTCATTTAAACTAAGAGAAACTTATGAGATAATCAATCATCACAACGAATAGGAGATGGTAACGATGTTAATGACCACAAGTGAAATGAAATTTAGCGAATACAATAAACTGTATGATATCCTCGTACCAAAAGAACATTTTCTTAGAAAATTCAAAAACTTAGTTGATTTTGGATTTATTTATGATGAACTAAAATCGGCATATTGCGAATTTTTTGGTCGTGTCGCTGAAGATCCTATTCGTATGTTTAAGTATCTCATTTTAAAAGATTTGTATAATCTCTCTGATCGCGGACTTGTTCAACGAGCACACACGGACTTAGCTTTCAAATATTTCCTTGATTTAGTACCTGAAGCTGATGTGATTGATGCAACTACACTTTGTCATTTTCGAAAAGAGCGGATTAAAACACCAGAATTTCTTGATGTTCTAATTTCGAAATCAATGGAAATTGCTTTTCGTGCTGGTGTCATCAAATCACATACAGTTATCATCGATGCGACGCATACACGAGCTGCCTATAATGCGAAAACACCGATTGAAATTTTACGAGAACGGTCAAAAAATCTGCGCAAGAAAATGTATGCCGTTGATAAAAACTGCAAAGATGATTTACCTGAAAAATATACAGGGACTGAACTAGCTCAAGAAGTAAAATATACACATGATCTTATTACAGTTCTTGACACAAAATCAATGACAATGTTTCCGGCAATCGCTGAAGCTCGCGAACTACTCATTGAATCGTTAGATGGAGATGCAAATCAAAGCCAAAGCCTAGGTGATGCAACAGCAAGAATTGGTTATAAATCGGCAGATGATGCTTTTTTTGGTTATAAATCACACATTGCCATGACGGATGAACGCATCATCTGTGCTGTTGAAGTGACCGCAGGAAATGAAGCGGATGGGAAACATTTTATTTCATTACTCGAAAAAACAAAACAAAATGGTGTGGAAATCAAAACTATTTTAGCGGATGCTGCCTATTCAGGGAAAGCTCACATTAATTATGCACATCATGAAAAGATGCAACTTGTCGCCAAATTAAACCCAATTATTACCGGAGAAAATCACCACGATACATTTACCTATAATAAAGATTCTGGACGTTTTGTCTGCCCTGCTGGTCATGAAGCAATTCGAAAAGCAAAAACAGGGAAGAAAAATGTACAGCGTAATCAAAGTGAAACACATTATTTTGATATTGAAAAATGTAAAGTTTGTCCGTTCAAAAGCGGATGTTATCGAGAAAATGCCAAATCAAAAACGTATTCAGTGACGATTAAAACACCAAATCAAGT
>JBOFQK010000278.1:0-2855 GCA_051660865.1 Culicoidibacterales bacterium
TTGGAAGGTAAAAGTGAATTTTATAATTCAACGACAAGTGGACTTTCACTCGAAGTAATTGCCAGTAAATATTTACAAGGAACATATCAAAAACGCCAAACATTTAGCGTGGAGGCGACAAATCAGAATAATCAAGGGCGACAATTAAACTTTAATATTAGTGTCGAAACAACAAGTGAAACAATTCAAGCAAAACTGTTTTTAGATATTAATGCTGATGGTTTGTTTGATGAGCAAGAAATTTATGCTGATGGACAATTTTCGCCAATGGAAGTGGCCCAGACATTAAATTTAACGTATAGTATGCCAACAGAATTTATCGGCATAATTGATTGGAAAATCGAGTTAGAAAGTAGCAAAGTTAAAAGTTATCAAACTGGGAGCTTCACTTTAGATTACATTAATGGTGCAGCTAAAAAAGCAATTAAAGTCTTACAAATCACTCCAAGTAATACGAATTTAATTGACTTAAGTGTAAATAGTAGCTTTAAGACACAATTAGCGGAAGCAAATAAAAAAGGGTATCATATTACAATTGAAACAAAGAAAGTGAATCAACTCACAGATCAAACCGATTTTCAAATTTATGACATGATTATTTTGGGATTTGCAGATAGTTATGGAAAAGATGATCAATTTGCGAATCATCCGCATAAAAATACTGTATTAACAAATTTAGTTGCTTATGCAAAAACGGGAAAAAGTATGATGTTTACTCATGATACAATTAGTGCAACAAATGCATATGGAACACCAGCTTTAACGCAAAATTTTCGTGCTGCACTTGGTCAAGCGCGATTTGATGATTTCGTTCAAGCGAGCAAAGCAGTCGAGGGCAATCGTGATACAACAAAAGATTTTGAAGGGAATACGATTCCGTATGTAGCAACGACAAACCAAAATATTTACGGCTTAAACATGTATGGTGGTGGTAATCAAAAAGAGGGGAGTATAATTTACCAAACCAATGGTGGTCAAATTACTGGATATCCTTTTCAGCTTGAATCACAAATAACGTTTAACGTTGCAAAAACTCATAACCAATGGTTCCAATTAAACTTAGAAGATGAAACAGTTGTTCCTTGGTATAATTTAATTACTAGTGCGAACAAGTATGATTCAAAAAATAATTATTATACCTATTCAAAAGGGAATTTAACCTATTCTGGAACAGGTCATGGAAATGGATTTACGACCGCCGAACTCCAGTTATTCGTCAATACGATTGTCAAGGCTGAACGTGGGGCGAATCACGCACCGGTTATTACAACGGATTTGAGTGAAACGACTGAAATTGCTGCTCCAACAGCGAATGATTTAAGTTTTAATGTCAGTGCAACTGATATTGATAATGATCAAGTGCAGCTAGAGGTAAAACTTGATAATCAAGTCGTGCAATCAATTCCATTACAAAATAGTGGAACGAATAATCAAGTTGCAATTTCAAAAGACTTACTCCAGGCGTTAGGGACAAAAACAATAACAATCACAGCAGTTGATGCTCGAGGTGCAGAAGCTCAACTTGTGACAAGAAAATTAACCTTAGTTAATACACCAGTTGTTGAATTAAAAGCAGAAGCAAGACAAGGATTACTTGGTGATGTCTTACAAGTACCTTTACAATTAGAGTTGAAAAATACTTCAGAAACACAAAAAATAACGGAAGTAACAGTTGAGTTTCCAACTGATAATAGTGATTTTTGGCAAGTGATGAATCCCACGCAACCAGTTAATTTTGAAAATAATAAAGTAACTATGGTATATAGTATTGAGTCAAAAGTTGAATTTACGAATATGCTTATTCCAACTCGAGTGAAATATAAAGTAAACGGTGTTTCAAAACAAATAACAGGGAACTTATCAATCGCAGCAAAGCAAGGGAAATTTGATGTTCGGGTTGTTGATGTCAATGGTAATCCATTAACGACGACAGATACAGCTGTAAAGTTGAATGGCGAACAACGTAATATTTATATTAATCAAGGAAGTCGTGTCGATATTACAACGTTTGCTGACAAAGCGTTAACATCACAAGCATATACAGCCGAATTTAGCGATCCAAGTACGCTGAATCTTGAAATTCAAGATACGTGTGTGCAAACAAGTTTAACGGCAAGTTGTACAACGAGTGCGCAATCATTACCCTTAAATTATGAAAATCCATATTATCGAATTACGTACAAAGTTGAACAAATTTTACCAGCCGAGAGTCCGATTCGTATGTTAGAAATTCAACCAGCCGATAGTTTTGAAGTCAGTGCAATCGGTGGTTGGGTGCGAACAGGTCAAGAAGAAATTGGTGTCAATGGGACAATAAGTAATAATGGTTTACCGGTGCTCGAATTATTGCAAGCACCTGTTAATCCAACGAATCGTCCAGTTATTATTGAACATATGACGATGTCTGAATTCATCGCTAGTACGAAAAAAGTGAATGGCTTATACGATATTATTATTCTTGGTAATAGTAATGGGAGTACTCACTTTACAACGACGAACAACGCCTCCGATCAACTCGCCTATGCAACATATTCAAAACAGGAATCTGGTAAAGTCAGTAATGATATAACTCAGCGACGTCTCGAAGAGCTACGGGCATACGTAGAAAGTGGCCAACTATTTTATGTCGATTCTAAATTACACAGTAACGGAGTTGCAGGGACGATTGTTGATGGAATTAAAGGGATAACTGGCGAAAATGTTACAGTTGGAATTCCGACTTTAACAGCTGCATTAAGTACCTATGATCAATTAGATGGGCAATATAAAGCTGCTGAAATGAGTAAAATTGCGCCAGCAACCGACACTTATGAAACAGAATTAGGGAATCCAAGTAATCGTTTTATGAATTTCAT
>JBOFQK010000279.1:0-1659 GCA_051660865.1 Culicoidibacterales bacterium
TTGTTAATTCTTTGGCAACTGTCGGATTCATTTGTTCTTGAATATATGCAACTTCTTCGCTTGCATCTAAACGTGGGAAGATTGGTTCAGCTTTAGCAACTTGACCGTTTAACACTCCAAAATTCAGTAATGATGACCATTGTTTATCCGCTTCCGCTTCAACACCTAATTGTGCAAAGATTTTCGCTGGTGTTTGTGTTAAGAACGGTTGTAACATCACGGCAATTTGACGTAATGCATTCGCTAAGTGGCTCATTACGCTCGCTAACGCTTCACGGTTTGCTTCATCCTTCGCTAAAGCCCATGGTGCTGTCTCATCGATATATTTATTTGTTCGTGAAACATATGACCAAATATCACCTAACGCGACTGAGAATTGCATTTTTTCCATTGACTCTTCAACTTTCGCGATTGTGACTTGACCGAATTCAACTAACGTTGCATCAAAATCAGTCTTCGATCCTGCGTAAGCTGGAATTTGACCATCAAAATATTTTTGGATCATCGCAACAGTACGGTTTAGTAAGTTTCCAAGGTCATTCGCTAAATCGAAGTTAATGCGATCAACAAATGCTTCTGGGGTAAATAATCCATCTGAACCAAATGGAACTTCACGTAATAAGTAATAACGCACAGCGTCTAAACCGTAGCGATCAATTAACATCACTGGATCAACGACATTTCCTTTTGATTTTGACATTTTTCCGTCTTTCATCAATAACCAACCGTGAGCGAAAATTTTCTTCGGTAGTGGTAAATCTAACGCCATTAAAATAATTGGCCAGTAAATTGTATGGAAACGAACGATTTCTTTTCCGATTAAGTGAACATCAGCTGGCCAGTAACGATTAAACAGCTCTTCATCATCACTTCCATAACCTAATGCACTGATATAATTCGATAACGCATCAATCCATACATAGATAACATGATCCGGATTCCCTGGCACTTTAATTCCCCAGTCAAATGAAGTTCGGCTCACAGCTAAATCTTCGAGTCCTGGTTTAATAAAGTTATTAATCATTTCATTTTTACGGCTCACTGGTTCGATGAAATCAGCATGTTCTTCGTAATAAGCTAATAAGCGATCCGCGTATTTTGACATTTTAAAGAAATACGATTCTTCTTTTACTAATTGAACGTCGCGACCACAGTCAGGACATTTGTGATCAGCACCAACTTGCGTTTCCGTAAAGAATGATTCACACGGTGTACAGTACCAACCTTCGTACTCACCTTTATAGATATCACCTTGTGCTTCTAATTTTGCGAAAATTGTTTGCACGATATCTTTGTGACGTGGTTCTGTTGTTCGGATAAAGTCATCATACTGTACATCAAGTTTTTGCCATAAGTCTTTAATTCCATCAACGATTGTGTCAACGAAAACTTGTGGGGTTACACCCGCTGCTTCAGCACGTTCTTGAATTTTTTGTCCATGCTCATCTGTTCCCGTTAAGTAACGCACATCAAAACCTTGAAGACGTTTATAACGCGCCATTGCATCTCCAGCAACAGTCGTATACGCATGACCGATATGTAGTTTATCACTTGGATAGTAAATTGGGGTTGTAATATAAAATGGCTTTTTTGTACTCATTTTCTGCACTCCTTATTATATAAATAGATTTCGTCATTATTAGTTCGTTTTTGTTTCTT
>JBOFQK010000280.1:0-1659 GCA_051660865.1 Culicoidibacterales bacterium
TTGTTAATTCTTTGGCAACTGTCGGATTCATTTGTTCTTGAATATATGCAACTTCTTCGCTTGCATCTAAACGTGGGAAGATTGGTTCAGCTTTAGCAACTTGACCGTTTAACACTCCAAAATTCAGTAATGATGACCAATCTTTATCAGCTTCATTGACAACACCTAATTGTTCAAACATTTTCGTCGGTGTTTGAGTTAAGAATGGTTGTAACATCACAGCAATTTGACGTAAAGCATTCGCTAAATGACTCATAACACTCGCTAGCACTTCACGATTGGCTTCATCTTTCGCTAAAGCCCATGGTGCAGTTTCGTCAATATATTTATTTGTACGTGAAACATATGACCAAATATCTCCTAAAGCAACTGAAAATTGCATTTTTTCCATTGACTCTTCAACTTTCGCAATTGTCACTTGACCAAATTCAACTAATTGATCATCAAAATCAGTTTTAGCACCGGCATACGCTGGGATTTGTCCATCAAAGTATTTTTGGATCATCGCAACAGTACGGTTTAGTAAGTTTCCAAGGTCATTCGCTAAATCGAAGTTAATGCGATCAACAAATGCTTCTGGGGTAAATAATCCATCTGAACCAAATGGAACTTCGCGTAATAAATAATAACGTACAGCATCTAAACCGTAACGTTCAATTAACATTACAGGATCAACGACGTTTCCTTTTGATTTTGACATTTTTCCGTCTTTCATCAATAACCAACCGTGAGCGAAAATTTTCTTCGGTAGTGGTAAATCTAACGCCATTAAAATAATTGGCCAATAAATTGTGTGGAAGCGAACAATTTCTTTTCCGATTAAATGCACATCAGCCGGCCAGAATTGATTAAATAACTCATCATTATCTGTTCCGTATCCAAGCGCACTAATATAATTTGATAAGGCATCAATCCAAACGTAAATCACGTGTTCAGGATTTCCAGGTACTTGAATCCCCCAATCAAACGATGTCCGGCTGACTGCTAAATCTTCTAATCCTGGTTTGATGAAGTTATTAATCATTTCATTTTTGCGGCTGACTGGCTCGATGAAATCAGCATGTTCTTCATAATATGCCAATAAACGATCGGCATATTTTGACATTTTAAAGAAGTATGATTCTTCTTTAACTAGTTGCACATCACGTCCACAATCAGGACACTTGTGATCTTCACCAACTTGCGTTTCAGTAAAGAATGATTCACACGGCGTACAATACCAGCCTTCATACTCTCCTTTATAAATATCACCTTGTGCTTCAAGTTTCGCAAAAATAGCTTGAACAATCTCTTTATGACGTGGTTGTGTTGTTCGGATGAAATCATCATACTGCACATCTAGCTTTTTCCACAGTTCTTCAATTCCACCAACAATTGTATCAACGAATTCTTGTGGTGTGACACCTGCTGCTTCAGCACGCTCTTGAATTTTTTGACCATGCTCATCTGTTCCAGTTAAATAACGCACATCAAATCCTTGAAGGCGTTTGAAACGTGCCATCGCATCACCAGCAACAGTTGTATACGCATGACCGATATGTAGTTTATCACTTGGATAGTAAATTGGGGTTGTAATATAAAATGGCTTTTTTGTACTCATTTTCTGCACTCCTTATTATATAAATAGATTTCGTCATTATTAGTTCGTTTTTGTTTCTT
>JBOFQK010000281.1:0-3577 GCA_051660865.1 Culicoidibacterales bacterium
AATGTCGGCAGTGCTGAAGCGTTAATTCGGGTTGCCTTAGTGCCACGTTGGGAAAATGCTGATGGAACACCGTTCGCTGGTGATACACAGTTGATCAAATTAAGTGTACCGGCAAGTACGACACCTGGTTGGGTTGATGGTGGCGATGGCTACTATTATTACAATGCCAAAGTTTTAAGTGGGAATTTAACTGTTCCACTGTTGAGTGCGGTCACAATTGAAATTACTGATTTTGCCCAAAATGAACGTTATCGTGAGAAACAAGTCAAAATTGATGTCAAAGCGGAAACTGTCCATGCACTAAAAGAGGCATATGAAGCAGTTTGGCCACAAATGGCACAAAGTGGTTCAGCAACGGATACAATGTTGCGAACATTAATACCGAATAATTAATTGAAAGGGTGAGCAATGTGAATAAGTATTTGATAACCAGACTGGCTTTAATTACCGCACTTATCTTTGGAACACAACCGTTTTTTGAAGTAATTGCAGCCGTTACTGGTCCACAACTTGAACCAAAAGTAGGCGCAGTGACACAAGAAAATGTCTATTCGCAACAAGCATTATATGATGAAAAGAGCCCATTAGGAGCATTTCAACAATTACATTTAGTTGGTTTCCATCAAATTTCAACACATGAACAAGTAAATGGGAATGTAATTACTGACTTGCTCGATTATCACGCACCAATTGAAGCGCAATTGAGTTATGTTCGCCAAATCCAAGCTGAAACTGATGTTGTGTTGACGAAAAACACACCCGATGCAATTGCCGTCTTGGGAAAAAATATCGAGGTGCAAAATCGTGACCAAGGGGCAGGAATTAGTGTGATGACAACAAATGGTCAACGTGTGCAAGTGTTGCAACCAGATCAAAGTCTAAATCCGGAAACAATTTTGCAAGATGGGGAACTAGAGTTCCAAGATTTAGCGGAATTGAAAACATTAGCGATTAATTTTAATCAACTCGTTAGTCAGTACGCCCGCACAAAAGGAATTGAAACGATAACCGAAGGTGAACAACTGACCATTACTTTTGATGCGGAAACACAAGTCCAAGTTGAAAATTTCACCGCTGAGACTTTAGCAAATGTGAAAAAAATTGTTATTAAAGGAATGCCGAAAACGCATGAGCAAACGTATTTCTTGAATCTTGATCTCCAAGGGCAAAAAGCGTTTAACTTCCCTAAAGTTGTGATTGAATATCCAAATGGAGAACAAGTTGCGATTGAGGAAACTGCTGAGTTGAGTAATAACTTAATTTGGAATCTTTTTGATTCAAAAGTTGAAAATACACTCACGAATGCGACAGTGACAATTAACGATGAATTGACTAGTAACTTGCTCGCACCACTTGCGACCTTTGATTTACAAGCAAGCGTAAAGGGGTTTGTGATTGCTGAAGCAATCCAAGTATTCGCACCAACTTATGCCGCTTCATTCACTGGTGAAACAATCAATCGTGCAGCTGACGAACCTGAAACAACGCCTGAGGCAACAACACCAGAAGTTTCTGATCCAACACCAGAAGCAGAAGTGCCAGAAACTGAAACACCAGAAACAACACCAGAAGTTGAAGGAACAATTCCCGAAACAGAAGCAGTGCAGCCTTTAGTTGAAACTTATGATCTTAATGGTTTAACTGTGACGAAAAGTATTGATAAAACCAATCTCACTGTCGGAGAAGAAGCAACCGTTACATTGACAGTACGTGGGACGCAAAGTTCATCAAGTTTACCAGTAATGACGAACAACGAAGAGATTATCTTAGTTATCGATACATCACAAAGTACAGGAGCAAAATGGGATGAGTATAAGACTCAAATGAAAACGTTTATTGCTAATTTATTTGCTGCTAATCCGAATACGAATAATGGTGGTAAAGTAACAATTAAAGCAATTGCTTTTAATGGACCAGGTACCGGTCAAGATCAAAATCGAAATACACAAGATTCTAGACTTATATTTGATCAGACTAAGACCTTAGCAGAAATAAATACACTTCTCGATGGGATTCAACCAGGAAAATCGGTAAGTAACGGTTCAGATAAGGCTTCAACCAATATTTCGGGATTGTTTTATGTAAATGCAGGAGCAACACCATTAAAAACGATTGTTGATGCCGGAATAACAAGAAATGAGACGAAACGGATTATTATTGCAAGTGACTGGATAACAAATACAACGACAACAATGGCGCATGTAACAGATGATACTATTTTTAATGGTGATGCTGCTAACGATGCAAAGATTAAGTTTGGAGATTTTGTACAAAATCAAATTTTTAATAATGGAAAGATAACTGATAAAAGCAAAGTGAAAATCTATCCAATCCAGCTCTATTCAACTACAAATTCAACCGTTAATGAATTTATCACTGGATTTGCAACAACAGGGAATGCTAAAATCGCTAATTTAGTTCAAGCTCAAAAAAAAGTATCCGCTGCTGGTGGATTGATGACGGCCTTGAATGAAATAGTGACTAGCATTGCTGGCACAACGAGTACGACAACACCAAAGCTGACACTCACGGATTATCTTGATGTGACGAAGTTTGAGTATGTTGCTAATTCAGCAGCTATTACGGGTGCAACAGGAACAGCGGAACATTCGGCTAATACTAGCACGCAAACAATTAAATATAGCAATATCACAAAGGGGACAAGTGATGTTGTTGTAACCTACAAAATCAAAGCGAAAACAGTTGGAACCAATATTCCATTGAGTCCAACGACATCTATGCCAAATGTAGCGGATGGGACGAATACACAAAATTTCAACCTAATTCAAGCAACAGTTGCAGCTGCGCCGACGCCAGAAGTAACATTAGACTTAACGGCAGATGTAAATAAAGCCGAAATTACACAAGGTGAAGAAGTAGAAATTACTTTAGGATTAAGTGCGAACGATAAAGTAAGCGGAACAATCACTGACTTTATCGATACTGCAAAGTTTGAATTTGTCCCGGGGACGTATACTGCAGTAAGTGGTACGACAGAAGTCGGGAGCGTGACAATTAATGCTTCAGCGAAATCCATTCAGTGGGAGATCAAGCAAGAGGCTAAAAATATTGAAGCTACCTACAAAATTAAAGCTAAAAGTGGAGCAGTACCAGGAGAAACCTTAACAAACCCAACTGAAACACCAGGAACGGTAGTGGTTGGAGCGACAGTTGCTAACTTTCCAGATACACCAGTCACAATTGCAGCCGCCTTACCAACTGGCAATTTAACGCTAAATAAAACCGCAACAGCAAATAGTGATGATACATATTCGATTATGCTTGAAGCGAAAGGGACACCAGAACAAACAGCACCGAAAACTGCCGATATTGTCATTGTGATTGATAAGTCAGGAAGTATGCAAGATAAAATTGCTCAAGTTAAAACCGCAGCTAATAGTTTTGTGAACAACTTTACTGCTGAATTGGCTAGTGGACAAGTAAGAATTGCAATTGCGAGCTTTGATTACAGTGCTAATTCAGCAAGTACACCAGGAGCAAGTTCGGCGGTGAGAACTGCGTTTACTTCAACTAAAGCAACAATTACAACGGCGATTAATGGTCTTACTGCAAGTGG
>JBOFQK010000282.1:0-3681 GCA_051660865.1 Culicoidibacterales bacterium
TTCAGTTGAGGAAACCAATCCTTTGATGCTGAACGAAAGGGTCGCAAGCCGAAATATCAATCGTGGTGACGTTGATGTTGGTAATTTGGATAAGATCCACTTTACTCCTACATGCCAATGTAGAGGTGCTATTTTCTTAATAATTGAACGCTATCACTACTGCGAAGTAGTTGATTCAACTATTAACGAAACCCAAGTATCACTACAAAAGTGAAACTTGGGTTTTTTTGTTTGAAAAGCGATATTTACACGAAGAAAAAACAGAAAAAAACAAACGAAAAGAGGAAGAATCAATGAAAAAAACAATTGCAGCAGTATGTGTATCAGTCGGATTATTAACAGGGTGTGGTTCAGCCACAAGTACAACAAGTGACACGTTGAAAATTGGGATGGAGTGTGATTATGCACCGCATAACTGGACAACAACGAGCGCGAAAGCAACGGATTCGTCATATCCAATCAATGGTTCAGATGCGTTATGTGATGGCTATGATGTGATGATTGCCACACGCCTTGCCGAAGAGATGGGCAAAGAACTTGTGATTTACAAAATTACGTGGGATGGCTTAATTCCTTCACTCCAAAGTGGGCAAATTGATGCCGTAATCGCCGGGATGAGCCCAACGGCTGAGCGCCAAGAAGTGATTAACTTTAGCGACAGTTACTACAATGATGATTCAAACCAATATATGGTTGTCAACAAAAATTCTGCGTATGCAAATGCGACAGCACTCAATGATTTTGCGGGTGCGAAAATTTCAGCCCAACTTGGGACGCTCCAAGTTGCTTATATCGACCAAATTACCGATGTCCAAGCAATTGCCCCAATGGATAGTTACACAACGTTAATGCAAGCAACAGCAACTGGGACAATTGATGGCTATATCGCTGAAGAAATGGTTGCGTATGAACAAGCGGCTGCGAATGATAACTTAGTCGTTGTCGAATTGATCAATAATGAGACAGGATTTAGCGTTGCTGCTGATGAAGTGACAGTTGCCATCGGAGTCAAAAAAGACAATACTGCCTTACAAGCGGAATTAAATGCCGCCCTCGCCACAATTTCTGATGCTGAGCGAGAAGCGATGATGCTTGAAGCAACGGAAATGGCAGGTGAATAAAGATGTGGGCGTTATTTATTGATTATTTACCGTTGTTTATCGAAGGAATTAAAGTCACGCTCTTCTTAGCAATTGCTGGAACGTTCTTTGGGATTATCATCGGGGCGATACTGGCCTTTATGCGCATTCAAACGACGCACTTTACTGATTCAGCGTTCGTGCGAGTCATCAAAACGCTTGTGCGTTGGCTCGCCATTGTCTACATCGATATTATTCGCGGGACACCGATGATCGTCCAAGCAAGTTTATTTTATTACGGACTCGTCTCAGGCTTCATGCCACCACTCATTGCCGGGTTAGTCATTATTTCGTTTAATACGGCAGCCTATATTGCCGAAATTATCCGCAGTGGGATTAACGCGTTAAATAGTGGGCAAATGGAAGCAGCGAAAAGTTTAGGTTTAACCGAAGGCCAAGCGATGATTCACGTGATTTTACCGCAAGTGATGAAAAATTCATTGCCGGCGTTGTTGAACGAACTCATCGTTAACGTCAAAGATTCAGCGGTCTTAAGCGTAATTCAAGTCACGGAATTGTTCTACAGTTCAAAATCAGCAGCCTCATCGTCATATCAAGTGTTAGAAAGTTACTTAATCGCAGCGGTGATTTACTTAATCTTAACGTTGATCTTGTCACGCGGGGTCAGCTATATTGTCAATCGTTCAAATAAAAAACCGGCACGCATTAGCTTGCCAGTATCACAAACAGTCGAAGAGGCGGGGATGTAGTATGAGTATTTTAGTAAAAAATTTAGTGAAAAGCTTTGATGATCACCCGGTCTTAACGGGGATTGATTTAGAAATTAACAAAGGCGAAGTTGTCTGTATTATTGGTGCGAGTGGGAGTGGAAAATCAACGCTCTTACGGTGCCTCAATTTATTGGAACAGCCCAATAGTGGCGAAATTTACATTGATGGTGAAAATTTAACTGACAAAAATGTTCGACCGGAACAAATTCGGAAACATTTAGGGATGGTGTTTCAACATTTCAATTTATTTGATAATTTAAATGTCCTCGATAATTGTACGATGGCACCAAAATTAATCAATAAAGAAACAAAACAAGTCGTTGAAGCGCGGGCTCTTGAACTGTTAGCTAAAGTTGGGTTGGCTGACTTTGCGCAGCAGCATGTTTCTAATTTGAGTGGGGGCCAAAAACAACGGGTCGCGATTGCGCGGGCGTTGACGATGAATCCGACATATATGCTGTTTGATGAACCAACGAGTGCGCTTGATCCCGAAGTCGTTGGCGATGTGTTAAATGTCATGCGTGATCTCGCAAATGAGGGGCTGACGATGATTATTGTGACCCATGAAATGCAATTTGCGCGCAGTGTTGCTGATCGGGTCCTCTTTATGGATGGTGGGAAAATTTTAGAGCAAGGGACACCAGCTGAAATCTTTGGGAATCCACAACAACCACGGACGCAAGAATTTTTGCGGCGGGTGACAACATGGGCGTAACCGAATTAATTGCTGATGCAGTGCAAATTCTCCAATTCCCTTCCGTCTTTGATGATTCCAATCCCGAGTATCCCTTTGGCAAAGCCAATTACGAGTGTTTAGTCGCCTTTTGCAAGCTTTGTGAACAAGCCGGATTAAACGTGCATCTAGATGAATCAAAAAAGTTTGCCTTTGCGGACACACCAGGCCCAATTACGTATGGTGTCCTTGGTCATTTAGATGTTGTTGATGTCGGTGATGAAAGCCAGTGGTCGCAGCCACCCTTTGGTGGAGTGATTATTGACAATAAATTATATGGCCGTGGTGCGCAAGATATGAAAGTCCCAATGGTCATTATGTTACACGTGTTCAAAGATTTACTTGCGAGTGGCCATGAATTTAAACGCGGCATCCGCTTTATTATCGGGAGTGATGAAGAATGTGGCTTCGAATGTATGCACGAATATGCGCGGAAATTTACGTTCCCACCTTATGGTTTTACCCCTGATGGTGAATTTGGGATTGGCAACATTGAAACAAGTTTAATTGAATATGATGTTTTTGGTGCAGAAGTCCTTGATTTTACGATTACCGGTGGGGTTGGTTATAACACCGTCCCCGATCATGTCATCTATACTGGGCCAAAGCAAGCCGAAATCAGTTACAACCTGGCGCATCGTGGTGTTGCGTACAAACAAGTCGCCAATGAACTGCATGTCTTTGGTCAAGCCATCCACGTCTGTGAAATTGAACAAGGCAAAAATGCGATTCAAAGTTTAATTACCGCACTCTATCGGGTTGGCATCCATAGTCAAATAACCGATTATCTTTATGAAGGCTTTGGCCAAACGACGAATAGTTTCGCGATTAACGGACACGTAGCGGACAAGTTCTGTGGTTCATTAGCTAGTAACATCGGTATCATTGACGTGCGTTCAGGATATCAACGCGTCGCCGTCGACTTGCGAATTCCGATCTTAACCGATGAAAAGTTACTCCTGCAACTGCACGAAAGTTACGCTCGCCAATACGGACTCGACTTCACCGTCTTTTTCAATGACCGGAAAATCTATGTTGATCCCAACAGTGAGTTTTTACAAACCCTGCAAGCAAGTTA
>JBOFQK010000283.1:0-1521 GCA_051660865.1 Culicoidibacterales bacterium
TATTTTATTATTATGATGAATAAAATATGGAGTGATTATCGTGTTAGTTTTCGAATTAATTTAAGTATAGTAGTGAAGGTTTTGATTATAATAAGAAGAAAAGGTGGAAGCAGATATGGAATTATTGAAAAGTCACAAAGGGATGATGGAGCTAGTGAAGCAAGCACCAGTTAATTTATTGTTCAAAGATTTAGAAGCACGCTATGTGTTAGCGAGCAATGTGTGTTCGCATTTTAGTGATGTGGATTTAATTGGGAAAACGGATATGGATATTCAGCCTGATCCAGAATTGGGGAAACTATTCTATGAAGAGGATTTACGGGTAATGGCTGAAAAAAAACCATATAAATATACGCAAGAAATGCGCTTTGGCGATGATGTCTTTCACTATGAAATTAGTCGCACACCACTTTTTGGAGAAACTGGCGAAGTTGTAGGAATGGTCGGTACAGTGACTGATGTGACTGAATTGGTCAATTTACGAGAATTTTATCGGGAAATGAGTTTCCAAGACCAGTTAACGGGTGCGTATAATCGTCGTTATTTACAAGAAAATTATTTTGATCAAGAAGCGACATTAACGAATCATGCAGTAATTATGTGTGATTGCAATAACTTAAAGAAAATCAATGATCAATATGGTCATAAATTTGGGGATGAGCTCATTAAACTTATTTCACAGGTGTTAATTAAACAAATCACTGATTTTGGTGAAGTGATGCGAATTGGTGGCGATGAATTTATCATGGTTTTACCGGAAGCAACAGCACAACAGTGTGAAACAATCATTACGAAACTGAAACATAAACTCACAACGTATGAAGTTGCTGGTCAGCCGGTCAGTGCGGCTTTTGGATTTGCTTTGCAGTCACATGCCCAAACTTTTGACGAGGTGATGAGTCGCGCTGACCAAATGATGTACCAAGATAAGCAACAACAAAAAGCCCAAGGGTAAAATAATTTTGAAAAAACGGATCAAATGCCAGGTTAGCTTGGGTTTGATTCTTTTTTTGGCGTTGTCGTCATTATAACTACGTTAACGATATAGAAAGTGTAAAGTAAGTTTATAGACTAAAGGAGAATTCAGATGAAAGAAACGAAAACAATTTCTGAAAAAATGTACACTGTCGAAAATTTTGATACACTCTATACGCGTTATCAAGCTCTTGTCCGCCAACAAATCAATAAATTGCATATTTATCGTGATCACGATGACTATTATCAAGAAGGGATGTATGCAATTGTGCAAGCGTTAAAAGTGATGGATCCGTATCATCCAAACCAACTTGGTTATATTACGCAGCATGTTCGGCGGCGTTTGATTGACAAATTACGTCAAGAAAGTCGCTTGACAACACCGCTACTATTCACTGATGATGAACAAAAATATGATTGTGGCTGTCAGCAAGATTATGAATGTGAGCTCCTTGACTGTTTTGACCCTGCCGATCAATTGTTGATGCATTTGATTATGAAAGGCTATAGTACGCGCGAAATTGCGGGTAAACTTGGGATCAGTGT
>JBOFQK010000284.1:0-4596 GCA_051660865.1 Culicoidibacterales bacterium
TGATTCAGCAACAAAATCAAGGTGTAGCTGCTACCCGTAATCGCGGATTAGATCTGACAAATAGTCGTTATGTGTGGTTTATTGATGGTGATGATTGGCTCGAAAGTCATGCAATAGCAAGTATTCAAGCGGTATTAAAAGTGAATAAAGCAACAATGATTCATTTTAACTTTATTGATCATTTTTTAAATGGAGTTCAGCAACGTAATGCCTATTTTCTCAGTGAACAAGAAGTGTATCATGGCCATGATTTCTACCAGCTAGGGATTGAAAAATTTCAATATGAGTTGAAAAATATGGTTTGGTCATTTGTAATTGAACGGAAGTTTTTAAGTGAATATGCACTTCGTTTTGATGAGTCGTTGCCAATTTTTGAAGATATTGTTTTTTTAGCACAATGTTATGCTGAAAATCCGAGCATTTTGATTCTCAATCAAGAGCTGTATCATTATCAACAACATCCGCAATCACTCACGCATACAGCGAGTAATTTCCAAGTGCAAAATTATCAAAGTGTGATTGATGCACTCCAATTTCTAGCGAACCGGACACCACAACTATCAGGGTGTGTAAAGGAGTATAGTTTATTGCTGATGAGTACAGTAGGACTATCAGTGGACTCACCACTTTTCAAGCAGTTATTGGAGCAAAATAATCATGTAATTTATGCCAAATATCCCAAGTTGTATCAAAAAATGTGGAAACTAAAAAAAACTGTGAATCGTGGAGCGAGAAAACTATTGAGACAGCCGATGATATGGCGTTAATAAAAGGAGAGCAAATGAAACCAATTATTAGTGTTATTGTGCCTATTTACAATGTGGAGTTGTATTTAGAGGAGTGTTTACAATCGCTAGCACAACAAAGTCAAATTGGAATTGAATATTTACTAATTGATGATGGCAGTACTGATCGTAGTGGCGAACTAGCCAATCAATTTGCTTCGGAACATGAAGCGTTTACATATTATCGTAAAGTAAATGGTGGACTTTCAGATGCACGTAATTTTGGGTTGCAGCGTGCACAAGGAACGTATGTTGCTTTTATGGATAGTGATGATTGGGTAGCACCGGATTACTATGCACAACTATTACAGTGCGCTCAAGCAACGCAAGCAGATCTTGTCTGTAGTGATATCACATATGTCTATGCGAATCACGAAGCGGTAGTGAAAGGTGCAGATTTTGAAGATGTCATCAATCAGCAAGATGAGCAATACCAACGTTATTTGTTGTCAACTTTTCCAATGGCACAAAACAAGTTGTTCAAAAAAGCTGTCATTGAACAATTACGGTTAGAGTTTCCAATTGGGTTATTGTATGAAGATGTTGCGTTTTTCTATCGGATTTATCCACATTTGACAAAAATTGCGTATATGCCAGTAGCAGGTTTTTATTATCGACAACGTGAGAATTCAATTATGCAGTCTGTTTCTGAACGTATAATTGAAATCGAACAGGTGTTAGTAGGAATTCGTGAATGGTATACCGAGCATGAGTTGTTAGTCAAATATGAAGCAGAAATCGAATATAGTTTTGCGCGACACTTACTATTCGCCTCATATGGTCGAATTTTAAAGAGTTCAGAGTATCAATTTGTGAAGTACGCAACACATCATCATTGGGAATTACTCAATCGCTATTATCCAAAATGGCGCGAGAATAAGTATTGGCAAGACGAAACATTATTCCGTGTCAAATCACAAAAAGTGTTATACTTAGGCTTAACGAAGTGGACATACCGACTACTTGTTTTCGCACTGTATAAGAGTAAAAAAATCGTTTCAAGGAAAACTGTGAATAACTAAGGGAGTTAAAATGGAAGAATTAAGAAAAGTACAATTATATTTACTTGATGAAGTAGTCGCAATATTTGATGAAAATAATATTGATTATTTTTTAGATGCTGGAACACTTATTGGTGCCATTCGTCATAAAGGATTTATTCCGTGGGATGATGATATTGATATGGTTATTCAGCGTAAAGATTATGAGCGTGCGATTCAACTGTTGCATCAAAAATTACCAGAAGATATTGAATTTGATCATAATTTAACTGATATTGATTTGATTCAAGGAACACCACTTGCAATTAAATATAAATATAGTAGCATTAAGGAACAAGATAAAGGTACCGAGAGTAAGATATTTATTGATTTATTTGTTTTTAGCCCGGTAAATCCTAAGTTTATTCATTCACCATTTGGACGAGCATTTGGACGAGTATTAGTTACATCTCGAATCCCATATGTTCAAAGTGGAGCGTATAGAGAAAATTATGGAAATTTATTTGTATTTGCAATGGAGATAGTTAAAAAAATTCCATCATCATATATTGAAAAGAAAATCAAAAAAATTCGTAAAAAATATGAAAATGAACCGTTTATAGCAGCTGATTATAAAACTTGGGCTAATGTAAAACATGTTCACCCTATCGAAAAGATATATCCATTAAGTACGCTTGAGTTTGAAGGTTACGAATATAAAGTACCAAATGACGTCAATGATTATTTAACTATAAAATATGGGGATTATATGAAGCTTCCGCCAGAAGATCAGCAACAAGGTCACCATATTATTGAATACAGTATCGAGAAAATGCCTATAAATAAAAAACGACAAAATAAAGGAGTATAAAGATGAAAATTTTTGCAAATATCTTAGCCGGAGGAAAAGGCTTAAGAATGGGAAATGCTGAATTACCAAAACAATTTATCAAAATAGGTGGAAAACCAATTATTATTCATACGATTGAAAAGTTTTTATTACACAATAGTATTGATGTTGTAGTTGTCGCTTGCAATGTAACTTGGATTGATTATATGGAAGACTTAATTGAAAAGTATATTCCAATGTTTAAAAAACAAGTGTACATTGTTGATGGTGGAAAAGAAAGAAATGATTCATTGAAAAACTCTCTGGATTTCATCATAGAAAAATTCAACCCAAGTGAGGATGCTATTATACTTACTCACGATGCAGTTAGACCGTTTTTATCTCATCAAATAATTACAGCCAATATTGAAGCTATGAAAAATTATGACGCTGTAGATACTGTTGTAGCTGCTGTAGATACAATTGTGCATTCAATTGAAGGACAAGAAATTGATACCATTCCAAATCGTTCTGAATATTATCAAGGGCAAACACCACAAACATTTAAAATAAAAAAATTGAAAAGTGTAATTGAAAGTATCTCTCTAGAAGAACGGCGAGTAATGACGGATGCAGCTAATTTGTTTGTTGTTAAAGGAAATAAAGTTGGACTTGTTCTAGGTGAATATGCTAATTTTAAAATTACAACACAGTTTGACTTGTTAGTTGCTAAAGCAATGGTGAAGGAGTAAATAGATGTTTAGTAAAACATACAGATTAATTAATCCAAAACAATTTGAGATTCATTATGAACAACTTGATTTTTCAAATGAACAAACAATTATCGTAAAACCAACATATTTATCAATTTGCGCTGCAGATCAACGATACTATCAAGGTAATCGACCTAAGCACATTCTTGCACAAAAATTGCCAATGGCACTGATTCATGAAGCGGTTGGAGAAGTAGTATTTGATCCAAAAGGAAAATATGAAAAAGGGACAATGGTTGCACTAATCCCAAATACACCGGAAAAATTTTCTGAAATTTATGATGATTATGGTATTTCAGAAAATTATAGTAAAAGCTCTAAATTTAGAGGAAGTGGTTTTGACGGTTTTATGCAAGAATATGTTCAAATTCGACGAGATAGAGTTGTTAATTTGAAAGATATTAACCCTGAAGTTGGTTCGTTTATTGAACTTGTGAGTGTACTTGTACATGCATTGACAAGATTTGAAAAATATTCAAGTGATAAAAAGATGAGTCGGATTGGTATTTGGGGAGATGGAAATTTAGGTTATATGCTAGCTCATTTGATTAAAATTTTATACCCTGAAATTACATTAATCATTTTCGGAAAAAATGACGAGAAATTAGAAAAGTTTTATTTTGCAGATGATCGCATTAATATAGATGATTTTAATGGATTATCAGTTGAAAAAATAAGTGTTGATCATGCTTTTGAAGCAGTCGGTGGAAAAGCTTCTGAATTTGCAATTGAACAAATTATAAAAAGTTTAACACCGGAAGGAACACTATCATTATTAGGTGTTTCTGAAGAACCAGTAAAAATTAATACAAGAGATATTCTAGAAAAAGGAATTATTGTTCTTGGAAACTCTCGAAGTGGTGTTATTGATTTTGAAAAAGCTGTAGAAGTAATCTCGCAAAATAAATGGTTTGAACATAATTTACTAACGCTTATATCTGAAGTTGTTGAAATAAATGAAGTAAATGATATCCATAGAGCTTTTAAAGATGACATGGGGAATACATTTAAAACAGTAATGAAATGGTCAGTTTAATAGTTCCAACCCAATTCCGATTCTGGAGTTGGGTTTTTTTCTTGTGCGAATAGATTAAGTGTGGTAACTTAAATCCAACATAATTTAAAAATGGAGGATAGAGGAATGACAATTTTACTTGTAGATGATGAACCAAGATTTCAGCGGTTGCTTGGAGATTTTTTGCAGAAAGCAGGGTATCAGATTGTAACGG
>JBOFQK010000285.1:0-1544 GCA_051660865.1 Culicoidibacterales bacterium
TGTTATACCGGCACCAACTATAGCTTGCGAACTTGAATTGAACGGTGCAGCTGTGACATTTTATAATGGCATTGATAAACATATTTTACATGCAGTATTAGGAGAACTAGGTCGCCATGCTCGTTAATTTTTCAAATGCCAAACATATCTTTATTGTTTGTGGTCATACAGATATGCGACGTGGTATTGATGGGCTCACAAATATTATTACAGAACAATACAACCTTGATCTTTTTCAAGAAGATGCCATTTTCTTATTTTGCGGTCGACGTCGTGATCGCTATAAAGTCTTGCATTGGGATCGTGACGGATTCGCATTGCTTTACAAGCGCATTGAAGATGGGAATCTTCAATGGCCACGTGATCAGGATGAAGTACGCCAATTATCAGCCCAACAATTACGTTGGCTTCTTGAAGGGTTATCTGTCCAACAACCACGAGCGATTAAAAAGCCAAGAATTGGTGCGATTACATAAAAAAGGTGCGATTTTCGCACCCTTTAATTAAATATTATGTATATTTATGATATAATGTAATAAATAAATTAACGGAAGCATTGGTGAATGATATGACTGAGATGGAAAAATATTTGATGGAACAGAATAAAGAATTTGTCACTCAAAATAAATTACTCTTGGAAAAAATTGATCAACTCACAGAACAAATTGCAATTATGAATCAACGGTTCTATGGTCGTCGTAGTGAAAAAATGATCCCCGAAAATCAAACATCACTTTTTGATGATCATCTGACACCTGTGGAATCAACGTTGCTTGCGAAAATCGAAGCTGAATCAACACCTGTAAAAAAGGCGAAAAAACGGAATTCATGAACAAAAGCGGCAACAATTGCCCATTTAGAATCAGAAACCATTGTTCATGAAGTTGAAGCTGAACACTGTACGTGCTTAGCTTGTCAACAACCGATGTCAATTCTTGGTGAAAAGACAGTCCATGAATATGTTAAATTTATCCCAGCACGTGTCAAACGGATGGTCTTGAAAAAACAAACGATATCACGAACATCATTGAAGCATATGCACCCAAATTACCACTGCCGCAAAGTATAGCTGGACCAGAGTTACTCGCAGAAGTTTTTGGTCAAAAGTTTATCACAAGTATTCCCTTGTATCGACAAAGACAATTTTGGCAACGAACAGGTTTAGCTCTTTCAGACCGGACATTATGTAATTGGATTATTACATGAACGACTCCAAAATGAACCAGTCCTTCATGGTGATGAAACACCGTATACACTCCTTGAACGAAATGATGATTTAGCTGGTTCGAAAAAAGTTATTTCTGGTTATTTACAACTGGTGAAGCAACCAAGCAAAAAATTGCGTTTTACCATGCCAATGAGTCACGAGGCCGGCATGTCATCACAGCCCTTTTTCCTGAATTTAAAGGATTTATGCACTGTGATGGCTATGCTGCCTACAAAAACATCGAAGGTATGAAACTTGTCGGTTGTTGGGCACATTTACGGCGTAAATTCCATGAAGTCCCTGGGACTGATGGGAAAGGCAAAATTGGTGTGAACTA
>JBOFQK010000286.1:0-1256 GCA_051660865.1 Culicoidibacterales bacterium
AGGCAAAGGCTGAATCAGGTTAGGCCAACTTTATTGCTTAGTTTTTGGCATCGGTGTCAGCACTTAGTTTTAACGTGTTTCGTACTTCAGGACTTAAGTCCTGATGCTACCTCATTACTTTGTTGTAGCACCACCGTCAGCACTTAAACGATACATTACGGCTTCGTATGGGCGTAATTCCATGTTAGACGCTAATGTTGGTGCTGTTGTGTAGTTAGCGAGTAAGATGTCGCCATTGCCATACTCACTTGCTGCTTCAAAGTTGAACGTTGCTGTTTCGCTTGTGAAGTTACAGACTACTAAAATTGTATCGCCTTCATATTCACGGATATAGGCAAAGACTGCTTCATTGCCAAAGTCTAACATTGTAAATGTTCCATAGATAATTGTTGGATTTGCTTTACGTAAAGCAATTAAGCGTTGGTAATGATAAAATACTGAAGTTGGATCGGCTAAGGCTTGCTCAACGTTAATCTCGGTATAGTTTGGATTGACGGTTAACCACGGTGTTCCTTGTGTAAACCCACCATGTGCAGCATTTGACCATTGCATTGGTGTTCGCGCGTTGTCACGTCCTTTAGCATAGATTGACGTCATAATTTCTTCATTAGTATAACCTTGTGCAATCCGCTCAGCATACATGTTCAAAGTTTCAATATCATCATATTCTTCAATCGTCGCAAAACGGACGTTTGTCATCCCAATTTCTTCACCTTGGAAAATATATGGTGTTCCTTGCATCCCGTGTAATAATGTTGCTAACATTTTCGCACTTTCAACTCGGTACGCTTTGTCATTCCCCCAACGCGAAACGATCCGTGGTAAATCATGATTATTCCAGAATAAACTATTCCAGCCTTGACCATCAAGCTCGGTTTGCCATTTATTGAAAACTGTTTTTAATTCCGTTAACTGTAATGGTCGTAAATCCCATTTCGCTTTTCCTGGTTGCTCATCTAAACTAATGTGTTCGAATTGGAACACCATGCTTAACTCATTGCGTTCTGGGTTTGAGTATAATTTCGCGATTTCTGGCGTTGCTCCCCAAGTTTCCCCAACTGTTAACACATCATAATTACCGAATGATTTTTGGTTCATTTCTTGTAAATATTCATGTAGTTTTGGTCCATTCCCAGTAATTTTCTCATCGGGAACTTTTCCGATTAAATCGATCACGTCCATGCGGAAGCCACCAATCCCTTTTTCGAGCCAGAAGTTGATTAAATTCCACACTTCTTCGCGTACTTTTGGATTTT
>JBOFQK010000287.1:0-2520 GCA_051660865.1 Culicoidibacterales bacterium
TGTTATCGATGATTCGTGGTGGGCAAGATCTGCAGTCAATTGGTCTGTATGGTTTAGCCGGTGAAAAAATCGTTGTCTATGTAGATGTTGATGAATCAACGGATGCGATGCCATTGATTGGCTTTAGTCAGTACAATGCAAAATACCAAAAATGGCTAGAAACGTACCAATTGAAACCAGGGCGCAATGAATTTATTGTTCCTGCATTTAATGTGGATGATTATCACAATCAAGTGACACAAGGTGGAGCGATTTATATTAGTAATCCATACACAGCTGAAGAACAGGGCAGAGCACCGAAAATTCGGATTGAAGGTGGGCATTCATTCCCGGTTTATCGTGAAGGAGCAGATGAAGCAGCCTTTATCGAAGAGTTAACGGCGTATTATACGAAATATACAGCAGCCCAAGCAGCAGGTGACCAAAGTGTATTAAACTTAATGGAAGTTGAAGGTGAGCGAGTATTACTTTCAGTAACAGCAACGGCTGGCTATCAAGTTTACGTCAATGAAGGATTACAGCCTCATGAAACGACGGATGAGTGGACTGATTTGATGGAATCATTGTTTACTTTCCACGGAATGGATGGGCGCAGTGAAATTCATGATCCAAAACAAGTAAAAGAGCATGTGCGCTTAATGCAACCACATGGAATGATGTATGCGAGTAGTTCACATGTTGGGATTCAGTCAGGACATACGGCATCAGTACTACGCCCAGGATTATTTGGAAGTTGGGGTATCGTTCATGAAGTTGGTCACCGTTTCGACAACCGTTATCGGACATGGAATGAAGTGACAAATAACATGGATGCAATGTATTTAAGTGCAATTTCAGGGCAAATGCGTGATCGTGTTAACTACGAAGAAGTGTATAAAAAAACAGCTGTTTACAATGATGCTGTTGCCTTTGGTGATGGTGGCTACTTCACGATGTTAGGGATGATTTGGCAATTACATTTAGTAAATGATCAATATTGGCCGTTATTAAATAGTTTATATCGTGAAGAAAAACCAACGATTAACAATGAGCAAGACAGATATGATTATTTAGTCAAATATTCATCACAAGTATTAGGGTTGAATTTAACCGAACATTTTGCCCGTCATGGGATGAAAGTAAGTCCAGAAGTTGCGGCGGAATTAGCAACGGCATATCCAGGTGAAACGTTGAAATATTGGTATTTAAACACGAAAGCCTATGATTATCAAGGGACTGGATTGGCTGAACAGACAACGACTAAGATTGAAAATATTAAATTAGATGGAACGTTGACAATTTTATCAGATGCGGTAGATGCTGATTTACTCGGATATGAAATCTATCGTAATGATGAATTAATTGGCTTTACTCGCACAAATACTTTTACGGATGAAAACTATAGTACTGATGAAAATTCTAACTATGTTGCAGTTCCTTACGGGGTCGATCTTGTTGCCGGGAACGCAAGTGAAGTTTATCAAAGTTATACACCGGTAGTTGAATTAACAACTAGCGAGGTTTATCTTCCATTGTATGCAACATTTGATCCATTAGCATATGTGCAAGCCTATAATTATTTAGGTGAATCAATTGTTGGACAAGTAGTAGTGAGCTCAACTGTTGATGTCAATCAAAAAGGAAGTTACGAAGTGAACTATACGCTAACTGATCAAGAGGCGACTGTAACTAAAACACTTTTGGTGCATGTCGTGGCAGAAGCAGTATCACTTTCAAACTTTGATTGGCAAACGGCAACTCAAGAATATAGTGAGCCGAAAAAAGATATCAATTTAAATGGGAAAGGTTTAAGTTTAACTGGACCAAATGGAGAAGCGATTGCTTATGAAAAAGGATTAGGAACGCATGCCAATGCGGAAATCGTGTATCATTTGCCGACTGATGAATATGTTCGTTTTGAATCGTATATTGGAATCGATCATGATATGTCAAAAAAAGCTGGAACGATTACCTTTGAAGTCTATGTTGATGGTGTCAAACGTTATGATAGTGGTGTGATGAAAGCTGGTGATGCACAAAAGTATCTATCAGTTGATCTTGCAGGAGCAAGTGAATTAAAACTAGTCATAACGGATGCTGGCAATGGCAATGGTGCTGATCATGCAACCTGGGGAAATCCAGTTTTATTAGCAGTAAGTGCAAAACCGGAGCTGAGTATTCCAGATGCAGCGGTTTATGAAGTTGGCAGTCAATTAGATGAAACAACGCTGATTGGATCATATCAAGCACATGATGTTGAAGATGGTGATTTAACTGATCAAGTTCAAGTAACCGGATTTGAAACAGTTGTTACGACAAAACCTGGCAACTATGAAATCACTTATCGTGTTACAGATCGTGAAGGGAATACGACGACAAAAATTCGACAAGTTGCAATTGCAGATTTAGCCGATTATGACTACTTAACTGATTATGAGTGGACAAAAGCAACTCAAAGTTATAGTACAACCCACAAAGATCAACACGCAAGTGGGACACCATTACGCTTAACTGATGAATTTGGTGCAAGTGTCACGTATG
>JBOFQK010000288.1:0-27093 GCA_051660865.1 Culicoidibacterales bacterium
CTGCTTCGATTGGACGATTGAAATCATAGATATCTCCATTGACACGACCGGCAACGGCACGCTTTTTTAATCCTGGTGAAATACTTTGCGCGATGCCTTCAATTGAGACACCTGATTCATATTGACGTTGGTTCCCATCCGGGAAAGTAATTGTAATCATTTGAAAAATTCCTCCTTATTTCCACTGCAAAAAACAAAAAAAAACGCGCTACTCCATCCTAAAAGGACGAAGCATCGCGGTACCACCTTTATTTTTTTAGTTCAGCACTGCTCAACTAAAAACTCTCATTCATCCAGTAACGGTGATGAACCGGAATCCTTTTTCAAGGTCAGCTCTAAGGGAGTAATTATTAACCGATTTGTGAATCCTTTCAGCCTTGGGATTCATCTCTTTACTAAGCGGGAATTTAACAATCTTGTCCTTATCTTTGCTTTTCGCATTTTCTTGTTCTCTGTCACCAATTATAATTGGCTTTTTTCTTGCTGTCAAGTTGGTTTTTAGCGTCGACGATTTTGTCCTTTAATCGTTAACGGAATTGTCATTGAATGAATCCTTTCAATGACACGTGTCGCTTTAATTGGTTCATCATCGCCACGCTGTGAAATTGTAAAATGTTGTAACAACGCTTGAAGTGATAAATTCGAACTAAAGAATGTTGGTTTTTTAAACATCATGCGATAATTTAAAATCGGCAATAACACTTCATCTCGCAAGAAACTCGTATTACTTTCAGCACCAATATCATCAATCATTAAGACATCAATCTGTTTTAACCGTTCAATTTTTTCATCAATTACGTTAAAGTCACTCTTAATTTCACGGGTAAATTCTGGCCAAAAAACTAATAGTGAATGGATATTTTTTTCGCTTAAATTATGAGCAATTGCACCTAATAAATGCGTTTTGCCAATGCCAAATTCACCATCAATATATAAACCGCGAAAATCAGTGTGATCACTAATTGCTCGACATTGCACTAAAGCTTGATGCAACCGACTATTCATCACTTCTTCAGGCGTCCAATCAGAAAATTTCGCCCGTAAAATATCATCTGGCAAGCTTACTGCCTGAATTAATGTACTTTTAGCTAATTGTTGTTTTTTATAATGGCATGGGTACAATGTTGTTTGCAATCGCGTATCATCAAGCGTTAAATACGCTTGATACCCTTTGGCCGGATGCGGACATTCGTGCAAGCCACGACACACATCACAATGGTGATGGTAGCGGACAAGTTCAGCTAATGCAGGTAAATTATCGTATAAAATTGCTTCACTTATTTGCGGATACTTTGCTAGTAATTGTTGTACTTGTTCGTGGGCAATTAAGCGTTGTAATAGTTCCCGTTCAACTTCTATTTGCCGTGTTCCTTTTGGTAAACTTTTCCCAATTCGTTGCATAACCAAGCCTCCTTCCTATTTTAAATCTTTCATCAACTCTTTAATACGTGCTAATTCATCTTGTTGTTGTTCTTGTGTTAAATCAGGTGCCTGATTATCCCATTCAGGTAAAACTTCTGTCCGTGTTTTCCCACTCGATTTTCGATGCGTTGGTCCTGAATTTTTCTTTGGTGTAGCTTTTGCTTTCGCTTTCGCCTGATTATTCTTTTTCGCAAGTGCCATAGCTTCTGCGACGGTCGTTAGTTTTTGCGTTGACCAAGAAGCAGCCACTTTTTCAATATACGTCGCACGGAACTGATTTTCAGTGTTGTGTAGTGAATAATCGAGCAAGACATTGACTACGCCTGGTTGTAAATTATATTCAACTAACATTTTTTCTAACAGTTCACGCTCAAACTGATTCGGATTTCGTCCTAAACGATTGCTCAAAAAGTTTAACGGCGGCGTGGTCTCAAACATTGCCACTAATTTTTCGCGTGGTGACATCGATTCACCAGTTTGAGATTGCGATTGACGTAAATGTCCTGGCTGTATTGCCGTGGAAAATTGTAATTTCGTCGCTGGTTTTTGCATTCGATAATACGTCCGTGCCTCTTTGCGCAACTGTTCTAAATCAAGTTGTTGATTGAGTGTCGATTGCGTCACAAGTAGTGCCATTTCATTTGCGGGAATATCATAGATATATGCTTGTTTCCGAATAACTTCGAGCATTTCTTTCGTAAAATAATTTGGGGCTAATACACCTTTTGGTAAATTCATAAAAAAGAGCTGCTCATCAAAATATTGATCCAAACTAACTTCGGCTCGTTGTCGCGTTGGCGCATGAGTGATTGTCCCTGGAACATCTGTCTTTAAAAATTCAAGTTCAAAACACTCAGTAAAAGTCGCACTAATATTTTCATATCCACCACGTTCAACAAAAGTTAATTCAAATTGTGACCGGGTCCGTAAATAATGTGCTTCATCAGTGAATGAATAGAGTAATGCGTTAAGTAGTGGGTCATTGAAGAAGGTTTTTGGTGTCGCTGGTAGTATCGGCTCATAAATAAACTGTTGAATATCACTTGTGAGTCGATATGTTTGTAACAATCCTAAACTTTCTAGGCGTTTACGCGCCTCAACTAATTGGGTTAAACTCAAATTCAATTGGGTTAATAACCGAAAATGTGCAGTTGGTTTTTGGAAAAGCTCATCCCACAACGTCATATATAACGCGAGTGCTTGGCTTCCGACAATCGGTAAATACAGTGAAAAAAGCGTTTTGCGATCAAACTCGCTTAAAACGCCTTCACTTTGGACTACATATGGATTTGCCGGTTGAATTTCCTGCCAAATTTGGTAATCTGTCTCCATATGAAGACCACCTTTCTGATAATTTTATTATTTGACCGTCAAATGCTGATCAAGATATTGATAAATTTCGTGAATGAGTTTCTGGCTATAACCAAACATTTTATTACTGTTAGCGTAAAGATCAATTGCTGTTTCTAAAACACTGACAGTATATAAATTAACCGTCACTTCTGTGCCTTTATCAACTTGCATTGTATATTCATGGTATTCAGTATTATTCAGCGTCAGTTCCCATTGCTTAGCGTGAATTAAATGTTGAATTGCTTGTTCGGCTTGACTCATTGTTGCTTTGTAATAATGTGTACGTAAACTCGGATCAGCTTGGCGATCACTTGTTTCTGCGGTTTTACTAAATTTATCGAATATTCCCATTTTTTTGTCTACCCCTTTATATTGTTTGCCTTTTTATTATACTAAATCAATTTCAGCTTGTCGACTAATTGTCGTACTTGTGCTTGTGTTGCCTGAAGACTCCCTTGATTATCAATCACATAATCAGCTTTAATCAGTTTATCCGCAATCGGTAACTGACTCGCAATTTTCGCTCGAGCATCTTCAAGGCTGCAATGATCACGTTCAATTAAACGCTGTAGTTGTGTTGCTTCATCAACCGCGACAACAATGATTTGATCACAAAGTTGGTAATAATCGGTTTCGAATAATAGTGGTACATCGAGGATGACATGCTCACATCCAAATGCTTGTGCTTGCCGAAGCATCTCCGCCTTGATTAACGGATGCATCAGGTCATCGAGTTTTTGCCGTTGTGCAGCATTATGAAAAATAATCGCACCTAACGCCTGCCGATTCAGTCCTCCATCTGCCTGACGAATTGTTGGTCCAAATTGTTCAACAAGCAATTGAAGCGTTTGTTCCTGTTGTTGAAGTTGACGCGTAATGGCATCGGTATCGACAACTGGAAGACCATACATCCGTAAAAAAGTCGTTACTGTTGATTTTCCAGTCGCAATTGAACCGGTTAAACCAATTAATTTCATCTTAACTCTCCTCTTGACGTTGGCAGTTTGGGCAATAGTATGTTCCCCGTCCGCCAACTTTGATTTTCTCAATTGGGGTCCCACAATTCACACACGCTTCGCCAACTTTAGTATGCACTTGCAACTCATTTTGGAAACGCCCATCAACTCCAAGTGTACTTTGATACGTCCGAATTGTCGTTCCACCAAGTGAAATTGCCTTATTGAGGACAGCAATACTTGCCGCTAAAATCGTCGCTGCTTGTGATTTCGTCAACTGCTTCGCTGGTGTTTCCGGATGAATTTTTGCTCGGAACAGCACCTCATCAACATAAATATTCCCCAATCCAACTAAGACATGTTGATCGAGTAAAACCGCTTTAATCGCGCGATTTGTTCGTTGTAATTTAGCAAATAAATACTCGGGTGTTGCTTGTGCTGCAAATGGCTCATAGCCTAATTTTTTTAGTGCACGTTCGTTCCATAAATCTTTTTTCGTCGTTAATTCCATTGTCCCAAATTTTCGGACATCATGATAACGTAATTCCATACCATTACTTAATGTGAAAATGACATGGACATGTTTATCGATTGGTGTTTCTGGTGTTTGATAATAAAATTTCCCTTCCATGCGCAAGTGACTAACGAGTACTTGTTCACCGAAAATAAAAAATAAATATTTTCCATACCGCTCAATTTCAGTAATTGTTGCTCCAGTTAGGGCTATTTCAAAAGCAAGTCGATCACCTTGAATAATTTTCGGCCAATGCACGCAAATTTTAGTTACTGTTTGACCGATTAAAAGTGGCCGTAATGTTTGACGGACCGTTTCAACTTCTGGTAATTCTGGCATTAGTTATCACTCCTTACGTAGCATTGCTTGTTGTTCATACACTTCTTGGACGATGGGAACTTGATCAGTAATAATCCCACTCACCCCTTTGGCCCAAGCGTCACTCACTTCTTCACTTGTATTGAGTGTCCAGACGAAAATAACCTTTTGTTTCGCTTGAACACGCTGAACTGCTTTTTTTGTTAAATTCGTATTTTCAATCATAAAACCATCAACATCTAAATCGGAAAAATCACCAAAAGCTAGATATGCCACATATAGTCGTAAAATATTGGGATTTAACTGTTGCATTTCAACGAGTTCAGCATACACAGCACTCGCAATCAGACAACGATTTTCACATTGATTTGTCGTAATCACTTCATTAATGGCTTGAATTAACGGTGCTTTTTCAACACCATAACTTTTAATTTCAATAATTAATGGTGTATTTGTCGCTTTCGTCGCAGTAATAGCTTCTGCTAGTGTCGCAATTCGTTCACTTGTTGGTTCACCACTAAAGTATTGACCAGCATCTAAATCTTTCACATCAGCATAGTTTGTTTCAGCGACGGGTGTATTAAGTCCATACGCCCGACTAAACGTCTTATCATGTTCTAAGACAACGACACCGTCTTTAGTCATCTGCACATCAAGCTCAATCATTTGTGCACCTTGCGCTAGTGCCGTTTCAATGGCGCTCATTGTATTTTGCGGTTGATTTCCTGCGCCTCGGTGGGCAATCACTAACGGCTTTGTTGCTTGGGTTTGATCTGTTGAAACAGTTACACCCGCCGAAATTACTAAACTCACAATTGCAATTAACCAAATCAGTTTCGCTGATTTTTTATCTGCGACTTCAATTTGATATGCTTCACCTTTCGCACCTTTAATACAGGCATAGAAATTTTGAATCACCATTGCCTGCAGTGGTGACCAAATCGCACTCACACCTGTTGCAATAATGACGACAATCGTATTCACGACCGTTAACGTTTGAAGCGAATTTAGTCCTGGCAATAAATAAATAATTTCAATAATTACAAACTGAATTCCAAGCGCAAATACCCCAATCACAATTGCAATTCCTGCTTGTACAAGCGCAAATAACGCCGTTTGATAGAGTAAGCGGCCACGCAACAATATTTTTGCTTGCTTCACGATTTGTGAAAAGCGTCCACGGCTATCAATCGCAATCGAGGTGAAAAAGAGTGTACGCATATATAACCAAATTAAACCAATACTTACAAGTACATAAACAATAACGAGCCATTCATTTTGTTGAATAAACTCAGTAATAAAACTCGGTAACCGAAATCGTGAAATGAGCGGACTCGTCGCCAACGTACTTCCAATAAAAAATGCCACGAGAAAATTCAAACTCGTCTGAATGATAATAATCGGCCAAATTTTAGTAAACTGCTGTTTAAATGTCGCTAGTGCTTGCGCTAATGTAAACTTTGCTTGATGGCGATTTTGGTAGCTGATAAACATCCAACAATATTGTTCAACAAAAATTGTAATAAAAAACACAAAAATCAAACCAACGACAATCGGGCTAAATAATAAAATCCGTTGAAAGACAAATTCGTTAAACAAATTGACTGGTGATGTCCCCGAAACTACTAAATTTAACACAAAGCTAAAAAATGGTAACAATAATAATAGTGTTAAAAACCGATAGACAATTGCCAATGGTAAGATTTGTCGCCACGAATTTTTGATATCATACCAAGTCATTTTTATGATTTTTTTGATCATCGCCACTCACACCTTTCAAACTATGGTAAAAAGACCATCCCGTAAGTAACCGCAAAACCAATTGCGATGACTGGCGGATATTTTTGTTTCATAATCAAAAACAATGAACCACCAAAAATAATACTGAAGTGGAGCAACGACAAATCAGCAAATGACGTGCCAACTAAACTCACGAAAACTTTAGCAACCATCACTAAAATAAATGGTTGAATCAGTTTAGCAATTGCTTGCAATTTTGGTTGTTCACGATTTTTCATCAAAATCCGATATAAAACCAAACACAAAATAATCCCTGGTCCATCAAAGAAAAGCTCACCTAAAATTAAACCAGGTAACCCAAAAGCTTCATAACCGACAGTTCCAACAATTTTCGCCCCTAAAGGACCTGGTAAGGCGCTTGCATACCCGACAATTTCAAAAAATTGATCTGGCGAAATGATTGCGAACATTTGGGTATAAAATGACTCTAACATTGGTACGAAGGCAACACCGCCACCAAAAGCGGTTAACCCTGTAATAAATGAGCCAAATAAAAATTGTAAAAAAATCATCATATTTGAGTTCCTCGCTGTTTATTTGGTGTGAAAATCAAAATCGCTATAATCACACTGATAAAGACAACTGCAATATTCCACTGCAAGATAAAGAAAGCAACAAAGGCTGCACCTAATAATAACCAATTTTTTTGCCATCCTAGTCCTGCTTTTGCTTTCTTATACTGTTGCCATAAGAAACTCGTCAATAAGGCTAAGACGGCAGGGATAACGGCTTGCGAAATTTTCTCAACAATTGGCAGCGGAACAAATTCGTATAATAATGTCATCAAAATGATTAACATAATCGGCCCGGTAAAACCAATTGTCAAAAAACTAACAATTGCTCCGGCAACTCCACGTTTATTATATCCCATCATAACTAATAACTGACTAATAATTGGACCTGGCAAGGCATTTGAAGCAGTTACTAAATACTGAAAGGTTTCATCATCAAACCACTTACGTCTGAGGACATACTCATCATAAATGACTGGTAAGGCACTTACCCCACCACCAAATGATAAAAAGGCAATTTTACAAGCTGAGCAGATTAACTGCCAAAGCGTAACTGTTTGCGGGTTATTTTGTTTCATACCAATTTACTCCTGTATCACTATCAACTTTTAATGGTACTGCTAAGGCAAGTACGTTTTCCATAGCTTGTGTCACTAATTGGGTCATCAACTCAACTTCAGTAGTTGGGACATCGAAAATTAATTCATCGTGAACTTGAAGTAACATTTTCGCTTCAACACCTGCGGCTTGCATCGCTTGATCAACGGCTACCATCGCCAATTTCATAATATCGGCAGCACTTCCTTGAATTGGTGCATTCATCGCGGCCCGCTCACCGGCACTACGTTCATTAAAGTTACGACTTTTCAGTTCTGGCACATACCGTTTTCGATGGAGTAACGTTTCGACATAGCCATGCGTTTTCCCGAATTCAATCGTCTCTTTCATATACGCCTGAATTCCTGGGAAAATTTCAAAATATTGTTCGATAAAGCTTTTTGCTTCATAACGACTAATTTTCAATTGTTGGGCTAACCCAAAATCACTAATTCCATAAATAATTCCAAAGTTGACCGCTTTGGCACGACGGCGCATTTCACTTGTCACTTCTTCAACTTGGAACACTTTCTTAGCTGTCGCCGTATGAATATCTTCGCCATGTGTAAAAGCCTCAATTAAGGCTTCCACTTGAGCTATATGCGCTAATACGCGTAATTCAATTTGTGAGTAGTCAGCTGCGAGTAAGACATTTCCAGGACTCGCTTCAAAAGCTTTCCGAATTAATCGCCCTTCCTCTAAGCGAATTGGAATATTTTGCAAATTCGGCTCAATTGAAGAGAGTCGACCAGTTTGCGCTAATGTTTGTCGGTAAATCGTATGAATTTTCCCATCGGCTAACACCATCGTCGCCAAACCTTTCACGTAAGTTGATTGTAATTTTGTCAGTTGCCGATAACGTAAAATTTCTTCAATAATTGGATGTTCCATTTGTAATTTTTCAAGGACATCAACAGCTGTCGAATACCCTGTTTTCGTTTTTTTAATTACAGGTAACCCTAATTTTTCAAATAAAATGACACTTAATTGCTTTGGTGAAGCAATATTAAAGTTTTCGCCAGCTAATTCATGGATTCGTACTTCGAGTGCTTGAATCCGCAATTCAATTTCATCTTCCATCGTTTTTAGTGTCGTTTTATTAACCGTAATTCCTTGAATTTCCATTTTCGCTAAAATCAGTGCGACTGGTAGTTCAATTGTCGCAAATAAATCATACTGTTGATTGACACGTAAATCTGCGAGTAACTGCTCTTTGAGCTGATAAATTGCTTGAGCCTTTTTAATTGCATGTTCAGCAACCAACTCTAACTCAGGGACAGCAAATTTTGCACCTTTTCCATACACTTGTTCATCATACGGAACATCATATTGTTTCACTGCTGCAACAGTCGCTACCTCATCACTCGCATAACTTGGATTTAATACATAGGCAGCAAGTAACATATCAAATGTCACTCCTTGAATCGCTAACCCTTGGCTCGCTAACGCAACAATAACTTTCTTGACATCAAATGTTGACTTTGCTTGTGTTTCATCAGCTAACCACGTGCAAAAAGCTGAATCATTTACTGCGTCGCTCATGTTAATAAAGACATGTTTCTGCTCATTCACAAGGGCAATCCCAATTGCTTCGCCGATATGATAATTAAGCGCCGGCATTTCCACGTAAATTGTTGTTCCCGTCACCAGTAACGCTTGTGGCACTCGTGTCACTAAAACCGGTGTTGGTGTTGGGATTAATTCATCAATTCCACCAAGTAAATCATCAATTGCAAATTCAACATCGGGTTGAGGTGCTTGTTGACTTGCTTGTTCAAGTTCAAGTTTACGAATAAACGAATGGAAATCAACTTTTTGGTAAAATTGAATCAGTGCTGCAGTATTATATGTTTGATGACGTAATTCTTCAATTGTATACGTCAATGGTACTTCAGTATGAATCGTTGCCAGTTGCTTACTTAATGTTGCTAAGGCTTGATTCGCAATTAACTTTTCTTGAATTTTACCTTTAATCTCATCAATATGTTCATATAACGTTTCAACACTTCCGTATTTATGTAAAAACTTCAATGCTGTTTTTTCACCGACACCAGGTACACCAGGGATATTATCTGAACTATCACCCATTAACCCCTTTAAATCAATAATTTGTCTTGGCTCGAGCTGATATTGTTCGTAAATCGTCGCCGGTGAATACGTATCTAATTCTGATAAACCTTTTTTCGTTAAGCGAACAACTGTTTGTTCACTGACAAGTTGAAGTAAATCACGATCACCGGTAATAATTTCAACTTGATAATTTTGGGCTTCAGCTTGCTTCGTTAAAGTTCCGATAATATCATCGGCTTCATAGCCTTCAACTTCACTCATATGAATATTGGCCGCAACTAAATATTCCCGCGCAAGTGCAAATTGTTCCACAATTTCTTCTGGTGCTGATTTCCGCGTACCTTTATATTCTGGATATTGATCATGGCGAAAGTTTTTTTTCGCTGCATCAAACGCGACTAACAAGTGCGTATACTCATGATCGGCAATAATTTTTTGCATCATATTTACAAATCCAAAAATCGCGTTCGTATGCACACCATCGCGATTTTTCATCATTGCTCCACTATATGCTGTTGCATAAAAGGCACGAAATAAGAGGGCATTTCCATCTACTAAAATTAATTTCATCTTTCTTTCCTCCAAACAGTGCTTTTGTCCTTTCATTTTATCATACTTCATCACCAAAAACGCCAGAAATAATCAGGCAAATAAAAAAACCTTTCGCATAAGCGAAAGGTTTTTTACTGACACTGACAGTCAATTAGATAGTCATAACGTGTACTAAGTTTGTTTTTCCTTGACCTGTTGGGTATCCACCAGTGAAGACAACAACGTCTCCTTCAACAGCTCCATTTGCAACAGCTTCTTTACGAGCGATTTCTACTGCGTGTTCGAATGAAGTTAATTCTTCAGTTACAATTGCATTTACTCCGTAGCTTAATGCTAATGAACGTGCAACACGACCATTAGGTACTAAAGCTAAGATTGGTGCAGCTGGACGGAATTTAGCGATTGCGCGTGCAGTTGCTCCTGATTGTGTTAAAGCAACAACGAATTTAGCGTCTAAGCTTAATACTGAATCAGCTACTGATAAACCGATTGCTCCGTTTACAGTTCCTTGGCTTGTCGCAGCAGCGAAAGCTAAGATTCCTTCGTGATCTAATTCAGTTTGAATACGTGCCGCAATACGGTTTTGTGTTTCTACTGATTCTAATACATAATCACCTGCAGCAGACTCACCTGATAACATTACTGCATCAGTTCCATCTAATACTGCATTCGCAACGTCACTTACCTCAGCACGAGTTGGACGTGGGTTTTTTTGCATTGACTCTAACATTTGTGTTGCAGTGATAACTGGTTTTCCAGCAGCATTACATACTTCAATGATACGTTTTTGCATTACTGGAACATCTTCAGCTGGTACTTCAACCCCTAAATCTCCACGTGCAACCATGATTCCATCAGCAACTTCAACGATTGCTTCGATTTTATCAACTGATTCTTGGTTTTCGATTTTAGGAATGATTTGGATGTGCTCTCCACCGTTTGCGTTTAATAACTCACGGATTGCGATTACATCTTCAGGACGACGTGTGAATGATGCAGCAACATAGTCTACACCAACTTGGCATCCCCAAATGATATCGTTCATGTCTTTTTCGCTTAAGAATGGCATTGAAAGGATTGCTCCAGGTACGTTTACACCACGGCGATCTTTTACGAATGCGTTGTTTTCAACAGTAACTGTGATTTCTCCAGCTTCTTTATCTAAAGCAGTAACTTTTAATCCAACATATCCGTCATCTAAAAGGATTGCTCCTCCAACTTCAACGTCATTGATTAAACCTGGGTAGTTTACAGAGAATTTCTCTGCATTTCCTAATACTTCAGTCATTGAAATGATTACTGATTGACCTTTTACTAAGTCAACTCCACCATTTTCAAATAAATGCGTACGGATTTCTGGACCACGAGTATCTAATAAGATAGCTACGTTTGTTCCTAATTCAGCATTTACTTCGCGAATTGCATCAACACGTGCACCGTGCTCTGCGAAATCACCGTGAGAGAAGTTTAAACGAATAACGTTCATCCCAGCTTTTACAAATTCAGTCATCATTGCTTTATTTTCTGACTTTGGACCAATTGTACATACTTGCTTTGTCATTTTTAACATGTTGTTGATCACCTTTCATTTTGGGTCGCGACCCATTTTTTCTATTGAAACCCTAAAATTTAGAGAGGTTTCTAAAGTTGTGAACAGCGTACTTCTAAAAAAATTTAGCAATCCCCGGGCGTTCTTGCGGTTAGCAGTCTTAACGATGAATCATCTCCTGCTCAAAATGTGTAAACTCGACGTTGATTATGATAAGCGACGAGCTAAATCAAACATTTCTTTATCGATTTCATGACGTTGGTTTTCCATTGCGTCAATAATATCGTGGTGTACTAATCGTTCATTTTGAATCCCGATGCAACGACCACCAACTCCGTTAACTAATTGTTGAACAGCATAAGCACCCATACGACTTGCTAATACACGGTCAAACGCCGATGGTGTTCCACCACGTTGAATATGTCCTAACACAGTTGCACGTGTTTCGAATCCTGACTCTGCTTCAATTTCTTTTGCTAAAGCAGCTGAACTTTCAAAGTATCCATCAAGAACAAGCCCTTCAGCAACAATAATAATCGCATGACGTTTTCCATCAGCATAATCTTCACGTAAGCGTTTAAATAATTCTTCTTTTGGTACATTAATCTCTGGGATTAATACATCTTCCGCTCCACCAGCAATTGCTGCCCATAATGCAAGATCTCCTGCATGACGACCCATTACTTCAACAACTGAAGCACGGTGATGTGAACTTGAAGTATCACGTAACTTGTCAATCGCTTCCACAATTGTTTCTAATGACGTGTTGAATCCAATTGTATAATCTGTTCCTGGAATATCATTGTCAATTGTTCCTGGTAATCCGATACAGTTTACACCTAATTCAGTTAATAATTTTGCACCCATGTAAGAACCATCTCCACCGATAACAACAAGTGCTTCGATTCCCCATTTGTTTAAAATCTTCACTGCTTCTTCACGTACCGCAGGGTCTTTGAACTCTGGGAAACGTGCTGAACGTAAGAATGTTCCACCTTCGCTTAAAACATCACTTACATCATAACGTCCAAGTGGACGAATGTTTTCGTGAATTAAACCATAGTAACCATTCTCAATTCCGTACACTTCGATTCCATTTTTAACAGCTTCACGAACAACTGCACGGATTGCAGCGTTCATCCCCGGCGCATCGCCACCGCTTGTTAATACACCAATACGTTTAATCATAGGACTTCACCTCGAAATAAAATTTAAAATCATTCACCCAATATGCTATCACATTTGGGATAAATTCTCAACTAAGTTCATCTTTATTTCAAAAGTTTTTCTAGTTCATAAATAATAATTTGCGGTTGTTCCTGTCGTAATTCAATTTTACCTTTAAGCAAAACCAAATTTCCTACCTGCAATTCAGTCGCATATTTCGCAAAAACTTTTGGAAAAGCAACTGCTTCGCTACTCCCAAATTCATCACTCACACTCAAAAACTGCATCAATTCACCACGTTTCGTCTTAATACTGCGAACTTTTTCGCAATACCCTAGTAATGTTACATTCATCCCGATTCGTGTTGCGAGTTGTGCTGTTGTCTGTAGTTGCGGATAGCTTGATCGATATTTCATCACTGGATGAGTAAATAAATAATAACCGTAAACAGCTACTTCTCGTTCCATTAATTGTTGAGTTGAAAATTCTGCTTGCTCTTGAATTGGGGATTCATATTTATCGCCACCGATAAAACTTAGCAAATCACCTTGTGTTTGAACATTTTCTAATTCATTGATCATTGTTGCGTGGTTCCATTCAAATTCATCAAAGGCACCAGCATCAATTAGCGCCATCAACGTTGCTTTTGTTAATGCTCGATGTTGTTTTAAGCGGAGAATTGTCGTTTTAAAATCACCAAATGGTTTTTGCGCTCGTAATTCATCAATTGCTTGCACAGCTGCTAAGCCAACATTTTTAATTGTCAACAAGCCCATCTGCAACCCTTGATTAACAACTTGAAAATGGGCTGTTCCCGTTTTAATCGAAGGTTTTATAATTTGAATATTTTGCTGTTTTGCTGCTTGTAAATATTCATGAATTTTCCCATCACTTTGAATAACACTATTTAACAATTCACACCAAAAGAATGTTGGATAGTGGACTTTCAAATATGCAATTTGATAGGCCAATAAACCGTATGCAACCGCATGAGATTTATTGAAGCCATAATTCGCAAATTTAACGATTAAATCGTAAATTGTATGTGCGGTTTGCAGATTGACATTTTTTTTGACACAATGCGCAATAAAATTCTCTCGCTCTGCTGCTAAAATTGCTTCATTTTTTTTACTAATTGCTCGCCGTAAAATATCAGCTTCTCCAAGCGAATAGCCAGCTAATTGCGTCGCAATTTGCATAATTTGCTCTTGATAAATAATAATTCCATATGTCGGTTCTAAAATTTTGGCTAGACTCTGATCAGGATAACTGATTGCCTCTTGCCCACTTTTTCGCCGACTGTAGACCGGAATGTTTTCCATCGGTCCTGGACGAAATAATGCTAAAGTCGCAACAATATCTTCAAACTGGCTCGGTTGAATTTGCCGTAACGCGGCACGCATCCCACCTGACTCGAGTTGGAAAACCCCTGTCGTCTGCGCTTGTTGTAGCATACGATAGACATTTTGATCATCCAATGGAATTTGTTGCAAATCAAATGGCCGCTGTGTCACGTTGGTAATTCGCTTAACAATTCGTGTCATTAACGATAAATTTCGGAGTCCTAAAAAATCCATTTTCAACATTCCTAGGGCTTCTAGTTCATTCATCGTAAATTGCGTTGCTGCCGTTGCACCCATACCTTCTTGCAAGGGAATCACACCTTGCAAACTTTGAGCACCAATAATAATCCCCGCCGCATGTGTTGAAACATTTCGTGGCAGTCCTTCAATTTGACGTGCAATTTGGAAAACACGTGCTAAAAAACGATCTTCCGCCAATAGTTTTTGCAAAGCTGGTATCGTTTGATATGCTTGTGCTAAATTTTGAACAGTTGCTGGCAAGATTTTACTAATCGTTGCTAATTGCGCTGGCGATGCATCTAAAATACGTGCAACTTCGCGAAAAGCCGCTTTCGTCGCGAAAGTCCCAAAAGTCGCAATTTGAACAACGCGATCAGCACCATATTTTAACCGGACATAGTCAATCACTTCTTGACGACGATCATCTTCAATATCGATATCAATATCAGGCAAAGAAACCCGTTCCGGATTTAAAAATCGTTCAAAGAGTAAGCCATACGCTAACGGGTCACAATTGGTAATCCCTAAACAATATGAGACAAGTGATCCTACTGCTGAACCCCGTCCCGGTCCAATGGCAATCCCTTGGTTGCGAGCATACTTGATAAAGTCCCACACAATCAGAAAATAATCATTAAAGCCCATCGAGTCAATTACTTGCAACTCATACTGCAATCGGTGATAGTGTTCTGCCTGAATTGTTCGATAACGTTTTTTCAACCCAGCCAAACATAAAGCTTGTAAATATGCTCCTGCATTCTCAACGCCGGTCGGTAAATCATACGCTGGTAAGTAGCGAGCGGTTAAATCGAACTCCACTGTGCACTCCTGGGCTACGTGTTCGGTAGTTGCTACTGCTTGTGGCCACTGTTGAAAAGCAAGGGCCAATTGTTGTTGTGTCCACTGTGTCACATCACCTTGTTCTGGCCGAGAAAGCAATTCAGCTAACGGCTGTTTTTTACCAGAGGCTAAAGCATTTAAAACCCGTAAAGCTGGAATCGAGTTTGCGGTTTGAGTTTGGGCTTGGTGAATAGCAAGCGGTGTAATTTTTGTTTGTGCACAAAATTGTTGCCAAATTGAAAATTGCGCTTGCAACATTGCCGTCGTTGCTACTGCTCCAAAATATACTGTTGTTGTTGACTTTTGATATTGAGCAAATAAACTCGTTGCCAAACTCAAGTCACGCTGAACAATCGCTGCTTGTAACTGCGGATGACTTTGCGGAATAATAATCACAACATCTTGTGCATATTGTTGCAAGGCAACTTCCGGTTCTATTTGCTCAAGTTTTATCGCTGTCGTCATTTGAACTAACGACTGATATCCATTTTGATTCCGCGCAAAAACTAAATATTCCCGCTCCAATTGGACAATGCTCATCCCAATTAATGGTTTTATCTGATTTTTGATACACGCCTGATAAAATTGGACTGCTCCCGATAACACATTCGTATCACATAGTCCAAGTGCCCACTGGTTATCTTCCTTAGCACATGTGACTAGTTCATCAATTCGCAATGTACTTTGGAGTAAACTATAGGCACTTTGATTCCAAAAGCAAACTGACATTTCGCTTCCTCCTTTCCGCTTTTCGTTTGAATTATCGTTGTTGTTGATATGCTAAACTTGCCGCATCGAGTAAATCAAGCACTAATTGCGTTGCTTCCCAATTCGCTACTCGAGCTCCACTGGCAAGCGGATGGCCACCGCCATCAAATTGTTGGGCAATCTCATTAACAATTGGTCCATTTGAACGTAAGCTGCAACGAATATTATTATTTTCACTATCTTCGGTAAAGAATGCCCACGTATATACCCCTTCAATATTAGCAAGCATATTAACCATACTTGAAGCTTTCGCGCGACTGACCCCAAATCGTTCTAAGTCAGCGCCCGTAATTTTGACATACCCACAGCCATTTTTCGTCACTTGTAGATTTTGGGTTAAATAACCTGAAAATTGGACATCAGCAATCGTTCGTTTATATGCTGTTTGATAAAATTCACGTAAATCGAGCAAATCAATAATTTCCGCAACTTCTAAAAAGAGTTGTTTGTTCACATGTGAATACATAAAACGACCAGTATCAGCGATAATTCCCGCGTACACTAAGCGAGCAAACTCTGCCGTTATTTGCCATTGGTGATGCGTTTGAGCATAGAGAGCAAATTGTAAAATTAATTGTGATGTTGATGAAGCTTCTGTATTCACCCATTGCCAATCACCATAAATATCGTTATTTGGGTGATGATCAATCTTTAATACCTGTTGTCCTAATTGATACCGTTGATCATCAATTCGTTCTTGGTTAGCCGTATCAGTCACAATTACGAGGGCTTGTTCATAACATGAATCTTCAATTTCAACCGGTGTCAATAAATGGCTTAATGTCGCTTCCGCTTGACCGACACAATATACCGTTTTTTCTGGTGCATTATCACGAATTAATTGTGCTAATCCGCCTTGTGATCCATATGCATCAGGATCAGGGTTGACATGGCGGTGAATAATAATTGTTTGTGCTTGTTGTATTTTTTCAAATAATGTGTTCATCATCAATAAATTCCTCTTTCTGAACTTTTCCGTTCGCTACTTGCCTTTTAAGTATATCATGTTAAATCTGTGATTTTATAGCCTTTTGCAATCGTTTAAAGAAATTTCCCCGGATTCAAAAAAAATTCAGGATTTTTTTGCTTTCTTTTTGCTTGGATCATCGTTATGATTAATGAATAAAATTAAAGAAAGTTAGGTATCTCATCATGAAAATTACCACAATTACGCAAGCTCAAACTACTACACTTACAACCTTCCCTTACTTCGATTTGCTCTGCTTATTACAATGGCAATCTGGTTCTGATTTTGTCACTTATCTTGATTCACCACACGATCGCGATACACTTGAATATTTGTATTATACTTTTGCTGGGAGCTTAAGTTATACCGATGAAGCCAACCAACTCCAAGTCGGACAAGCTGGAAGCATGCAAATTATTAGCCCATTAAATCATGAATATGTGACTTTTAGCGCTGATTATCAAGGACTCGTTTGTGGGTTTGATCCAGAATTAATGCCTTCGCTCGCAAATACACCACTTTTCCAAAACTACTTCAGTGAACTCTTCCCGTTAACTGAAAGTGATGAAGTTGCTGAAAAAACTTTACTTGGTCCAGGTTCACCAGCTAAACTTGCCATTGATTGCCATCTCTATGAGATTACCCTTGAACCACATACAACGTGGAAATACACTGTTGAACACGGGCGTCATTGTGGTATTTTCGTCATCAATGGACAACTTGAAATGGCCGATCAGTCGCCATTACACATCCGTGATTGTCGTTTCTTTACTGCGATTACGAATGATGTCTTACTTTCTGTAACTGCCACTGAGCATACTCATTTCTTTATTTTTGATCTTGTTGCTCAACGCTAAAACAAAAAAACCAGACGAAACGTCTGGTTTTTTTGTTTACTTTCTTTCATTCACAATGATCTTTAACTTAGTTTGAAAAAGCTAAACGAACAACATCGCGGGCAATTACCACTTCTTCATCAGTTGGCATTGCCACAACTTGAATCGTTGAACTTGGTTCACTAATAACTGCAGCGTTCCCTCTTGTCGCTTCATTTACTTCATCGTTTAGCTCAACACCAAGTGCACCTAAACGATCGCAGATTGCTTTTCGCACAACGCCAGAATTTTCACCGATTCCAGCAGTGAAGGCAATTGCATCACAGCCATTTAAATCGATAAAGTAAGCCGCAATTGTTTGGGCAATCCGTTTTGCGTAAAGGTCAAGTGCTAATTGCGCTCGCTCATCACCAGCTAAAACTGCTGCTGTAATATCACGCGCATCACTACTAATTCCCGAAACACCAGCGAATCCTGATTTCTTATTTAAATCATCAACAATCGCTTCGGCTGTTTGACCGGTTTTTTTCATCATATACGGAATAATCGCTGGATCAATATCACCACTACGTGTCCCCATTGGAATTCCTGCTAACGGTGTGAAGCCCATTGATGTATTAATTGATTTCCCATTTAATACCGCTGACAATGACCCCCCATTCCCAAGATGGCAGACGATAATCTTCGATTCATCATTTTCTGATTTTCCGATAAATTTTGCCGTTTCGTGTGAAACATACATATGGCTTGTCCCATGGAACCCATACTTACGCACCGCATAATCTGTGTACCATTCGTAAGGTGTCGCATACATATATGCTTCGGCTGGCATTGTTTGATGGAAAGCTGTATCAAATACACCAACCGCTGGTACATTTGGTAAAACTGCTTCAAAGCCTTTAATTCCCAAAATATGTGCTGGATTATGCAATGGTGCTAAGGCTGATAGATCAGCAATTTGTTGGACTTTCGTTGCATCTAAAATTGTTGAGTCTTTAAATAATTCACCACCGTGAACAATTCGATGCCCAATTCCTTTAATTTCTTCAAAATCACTAATAATCTGATGCTTTAACAGTAATTCAAGTAATAAATTTACTGCCACTGTATGATCGGCAATTGGTAATTCAAGTACTTCTTTTTTTCCAGCAAATTTAATCGTAAAAATCCCCGTATCTAAACCGATACGCTCAGCAATTCCTGAGCAAACAACTGTTTCAGCTGGCATTTCAAAAAGTTGAAATTTAAGAGATGAACTCCCTGCATTAATTGATAAAATTTTCATCGTAATATCTCCCTTTATTTTCTTTTTCACTCAACGTTTGATTACTTTTGTTGCGCGAGCAACCCGAGCAAATCACGTACTGATTTGGCAAATTGTTGTTGCTGTTGCGGATTTGGCAATTGTACAACAATTGGCTCTGTTGGTTGTGCTTGTGTTTTTGATGCTAAAATCAAGATCCCCTTGGCAAGATCATCAGCAACAAAAAAGGCATTTGGTAATTGAATATATGCTTGTAAGTGGAACTGCTCAAATAACGTTTGACGCAATGGTGCAAACACCGATTCATTCAAGACAACTTGTGGTACAATCACAACTAATCGACCTTCATCGCCTAATAATTGTGGTAATAGCTCAGCATATTCTAACGCTAATTGTTGCCAATTTTTTGCGGCATTTTCCATATCGACATTTTGTAAAATTAAGTCGAATTTTGTTGTTGTCTCATCGAGTTCAACAGCAGTGACAGTCTGATTTAATTTACTTGCCGTTGCTTCCAAAATTGCTTGGAATAATGGCTCAACTTCCATATATGAGCTGTGAATTTTCGGCATTGCCTCAAGCAGTGCTAAACTTAATGAACCAATTCCAGCGTCGAGCTCTAACACTTCGGCTTCTTGATTATTCAAAATGCTTTGCACGATAGCAACAACTAGCAAAATAATTGCTTCTGGTAAAATCACATCGCTACGGAAATTATCCATCCCTTTCATCGTTGCCATGCTGACAGCTTGACGCAAATGATGTAACTGTGGTTGTGATAATTGTGCAATTGCGGTTGGTAATTGTGCTAAGTATTGTCCATCTTGATCAATTGTTTGATCAAGTGCTGCAAAAATTGTTTCCATTGTTATCATTTTCCAGTCGCTCCTTTAGCATATCGTCTCTATTATAGCATAGAACGAATGCGCTTCCAAATTTGTGATTTTTTTAACTTTTTTAAATAGTAGTGAGAAAAAAGGTGTTTGTCCAACACCTTTTTTCTAATTAGAATAAATCTGCGAATTCATCAGTCTCAACTTGGTTATAATTAACCATGACTGCAACTGTTTCATCAATACATTTTTGGACTAATGGTTCCCAGTCAAAACGAGCTTCTTCAGCTTCAACATCAGCTAACGTCGGACGTGTTGCTGGTGATTTTGGCGTGAAAATTGTACAACAATCTTCAAATGGACGAATTGAAATTTCATAAGTATCAATTTTTTTGGCGATATCGATGATTTCGAGTTTATCCATTGTTGCCACTGGGCGAATAACCGGAATTGAAGTTGCTGCATTAATTACATTCATACTATGTAACGTTTGCGAAGCAACTTGCCCGATACTCTCACCATTTGTTAAAATCAAGCAATTATTTTTTCGAGCAACACCTTCAGCAACACGGTACATCATACGGCGCATGACAGTCATGTTTAAACTACTCTTAACATATTGGTTAATCGTTGTTTGTAAATGAGTAAATGGCACCGTATGGACTTTAATTGGTTGGGCATATGATGCCAATTTTTGAGTTAAGTCCATTACTTTTTGTTGTGCTTGCTCACTTGTATATGGTGGTGATGCAAAGTGAATCATTTCTAATTTCACTCCGCGTTTCATCGTTAAATACCCAGCAACTGGGCTATCGATTCCACCTGATAACATTAATAGTCCTTTACCAGCAACACCAACTGGATATCCACCCGCACCTTTTTCAGTACGTGCCATTAAATATGAGGCATCATGACGAACTTCAACTTGCATCAGATAGTCAGGACGACGTACATCAACTGTGAAGTAATCAGTATTTGATAAGATATGACCAGCAACAGCACGCGAAATTTCCATGCTTTTTAATGGGAATGTTTTATCACTACGTTTCGTATCAACTTTAAATGTTCGTGGTGTTTGATCCATTTTCGCAACTGCTAATGCTGTTGCTTTAATTGCTTCTAACTCCGTTTCACACTTTACTGCCAAGCTAAATGAATGAATACCAAAAACAGTTTTTAAGCGGGCAATAACCCCTTCTTGATCAGCGTCATGTAAATCAATGTACATCCGATCACGAGTTTTACGATATTCAAGTTCTGGATATGCTTTTAACGCTTGTTTTGTATTTTGGAATAAGAGATTGATAAAATCTTTTCGATTTTTCCCCTTTGTTGTTAATTCACCATAGCGAATCAAAATATATTCGTATTGTACTGCCATGTTATTTCACTACCTTTCGCATTTGTGCAACGACTGTTGCAAGTTCAGTTACAAACATTTCTAGTTGTGCCTGTGTTGTTTCATAACTCAAGCTAATTCGAACACCACTACTCACGACATCGTCAGGAAGATGCATTGCTGTCAAAATTCTTGATGCTTTCGTATCTTTTGATGAGCACGCTGAACGTGTTGAAATATAAATTCCTTTAGCATCCAGTCCGTGAACAATTACTTCCGGCTTGAGTGGCGGAATGGAAATATTTAAAATATACGGCGAAGCATCAAGTGGTGAATTAATGACAACACCCGTTAGTTGCGTCGCTAATTTTTGGCGTAAAAATTGGTTGAGCTGTTGCACATATTCATACTTTTGTTGTTGATTTTCAAGTGCAAGCCGTAATGTTTTCGCAAAAGTAACGTTTGCGGCAACATTTGGTGTTCCAGCCCGATACCCTTCTTCTTGTGACCCGCCAGTTTGTAATGGTAATAAATGAACACCTTGCCGTTTGTATAACAAGCCGCTCCCTTTTAGTCCGTAAATTTTATGTGCTGAACACGATAATAAATCAATTTGATTTTTTTTCACATCAATTGGTAATTTACCAATTGCTTGTACCGCATCAACATGGAAATAAACTTTTGGATATTGCGCAACAATTTCCCCAATTTCCGCAATTGGCTGAATTGTCCCAACTTCATTATTAACTGCCATAATTGAGACTAAGATTGTTGTTGGTTTCAGTGCAGCCTCAACAGTTTTAGGATCAACATAACCTTGATGGTCAACAGGTAAATAAGTTACTTCAAATCCAAATAGTTTTTCAAGTTGTTGGATTGTATCATAAACAGAAGGATGTTCTATCATTGAAGTAATAATATGATTTCCCCGCTGGCGATTGGCAAAAGCGACACCACGAATTGCTAAATTATTCGCTTCAGTTGCACCACTTGTGAAGATTAACTCTTGAGCCTGAACCTTCAGCAACTTCGCGGTTGCTTCTTTCGCTTTTTGAAGAACTGTCGCAACTTTACCACCAAAATTATGGAGTGAATCTGGATTCGCAAATAATTCTTCATTTACTTTTGTAAACGTCTGTAACACTTCAGGGTGAACTGGTGTTGTTGCACTATAATCTAAATAAATCATCTTTTTCACCACTTTCATCTTGCACGCCTAACTGTCGTGCTCATATTGCAACAATTTTAGCAAAAAAAATTGTAAAAGTCATTATTTTCTCGACATCTTCCAAAATTAACCCCAACAAAAGTAAAAAAAGACGGTCAATGACCGTCTTTTTGATTATCCCATGGTTGCTGTTGCCTCATCATGATGTAATTTTTTTTCATATAATTCGACCAATTTACGATACGTCCCTGGCTCAACTGCTTCGAGTACATTCAAAACAATTTCTAAACTGGCTGTATATTGTCCACTCGTAAAATGAATCTCTGATTGAATTAAATCATTATCAATTTTTGGTGACAGACCTCGATACCGATTGGCATACACAATTCCCTTTTCCGTCAAGTGGACTGTCTTTACAATGACACTTGTTTCTTTATACAATTTCGCCGTTAAATGCTGTGCTGTTTCAAGTGCCTCGTTTAATTGCTCAATATCAACGAGATTATTTTGTAACAACGTTTGAACGCGATCAATTGCATCAAGTGCTTCTTGCATCTTTTGGTTATAGTTTGCTGTCACAATTGGGATACGTGTTTTTGCTAACCGTCGACGTGCTAAATGAATAATTTTTTGTAATTGTTCCAACTCATTCTGAGCATGATTTTCATCTTTTTTCGTTGCATCAATATATGTTTGTACCGCTAAAAGTTGTTCGTATATTGCTTGTGTTGTTGCCAACAGCTTTTCAATATCATTCAATAAATAAACGTAGGCACTTTGTTTATCTGTGAGCTTCGTATCAATTAATAAATATTCAGCTTCAAGATTTGGCACTTGTTGCTGTAATTGCGCGAATTTTTCAACTTCCTCTTCAACCAATTGATAACGACTTGCGATATGTTGCCAATTTATTTCAACTTTGTCGTAATATTTGTAAACATCACGCAATGAATCACGTAATAAATCAATTTGTTTATTGACCTTTTCACGTGCCCGTTGTTCTTTAGTTAAGACAGTAAACGTCTGATCAACTTCAGTTTTCAATTTTTTGAGCATTGGTTCAACTTCAGTTAATGAAAAATCATTCAATAATTGACTAATTTGTTGCATCTCAATCGCAAAACGTTCGTGTTTTTCTTCTAGTTGTAAGCCTTGTAATGTATACCCTTGTTTTTCTAGTTTTTGTTGGAGGACACGAACTTCTTCAATCCTTGTAATCATATTTTGGAAGACGACATGTTGTTTCGGTAATTGAATCAAGATATCATGAATCACCATTAACACTGCTGAAAACTGTGAAAATGCCTTTTCAATTTCATCGAGTTCCGAACTTTGTACTGCTTGATTCATCACGTGTTCGGCTTCATTTGCTTGAGTAAATAATTCTTGCAACTTCAGCTCATAGTTTGTCAATAACGTGCCATTCGTCGCATACGTTTTTTTCAATTGTAAACTAAAGTTTTTCAATTCGATAACACGTTCACGATATTGTTCAACATTTTCAATGAACTGATTAATTTTGGCAATTAACTTTTCAATTGATTGTTCTTCACTAATCAGTAATTGCTGTGCCTCTTCGACAAATTGATTTGCCTCTTGATATTGGCGCTTTTTCAGTGCTTGCTCAATTTCATTAATAAGTGTTGACACTTGTGACTTCAAATCATGTTTCATCAATTGCCATTCTTCACGCCAAGTCGTAAAATTCGCTTGCGTTTGTTCGGTATCGAGTTGCCGTAATTTACTTAAAGCTGGATCAACATCTAAATTGATAATCCGTAATTTTTCATTTTCAATCTGAGTAATTTGCTTTAAATATTTAGCCTTTTTCATCCGCGCCATTGTTAACCAAATAACAACAACTACAAAAATAATCGTAATCATAATTCCAAGACCAACAATTAACATTTTTTGTGTTAATGCGGCATCTATCGTCTGTTGTAAGAAATCCATGAGAATAAGCCCCCCAAGTTGTTATTTTTAATATGTTAAGAGCGGTTTCATTTCATTACGCCCTAAAAATCTTTTGTATTCCAATCATATCAAATTTTTTTATAAAATACTATCTGTTAATATTAAATTAAACCAATTGCTTTTAATTTGTGAATTGTGTAGAATAGTAAATGCATGAAATAGCAGCGACTATCATAATCATTTGTGATTTGAGCCACCTGTAGAGGTGTTAAGTATCTCACTTGAGCTGCCAGGTGAAGGAACAACTTTATGGTTACACATCATGATTTGCTTATGATAGCTGAATTGTCTTATGCCGAAAATACAATACAGTAGGAGGACGAACTATTATGGCTCGTTACACAGGACCAAGCTGGCGTTTATCACGTCGTTTAGGAATCTCATTATCAGAAACAGGTAAGGAATTAAACAAACGTCCTTACGCACCAGGACAACACGGGAAACGCCGTACAAAATTGTCTGAGTATGGAAAACAATTACAAATGAAACAAACTGTACGTCACATGTACGGATTAAATGAACGTCAATTCCGTACGTTATTTGATCGTGCAGGTAAAGCACAAGGGAAACACGGTGAGAACTTCTTAATCTTATTAGAGCGCCGTTTAGACAACTTAGTTTACCGTATGGGATTAGCTCGCACTCGTCGCGCAGCTCGTCAATTAGTAAACCACGGACACATCGTTGTTGACGGACGTCGTACTGACATTCCTTCATACATCGTAAAACCAGGACAAACAATCTCTGTACGTGAAAAATCACGTAAATTAGCATCAATTACTGAAGCATTAGAAGCAACTGTTTCAACAGTTGAGTTCGTATCATTCGATACAAACACAATGTCAGGTACATTTGTGCGTTTAGCAGAGCGTTCTGAGTTAAACCAACAAATCGATGAGCAATTAATCGTAGAATTCTACAACCGTTAATCTTTAGCGGTTGCTCCTCGCGAAAAAAGCTCCACCTGGAGCTTTTTTCTTACCAAAGTCAAACTTAAGCAACATGACACTACACACACTTTGTTGTTTAAGCAAGACAAAAGCGACTCTTTAATAGAGTCGCTTTTTTTATTTATTTTCATATTATACTTCCTGTGTACATTCATTTAATTTTTCAGTTGAATTCGATTTTAAAAACAATTGATTCCCTAAAGCAATCACGAAAAAGATTACTGCAACAATGAAAACATAAAGTTGATAGCTCGTACTATTAACAATAATTGCAGCAAGGGGAATTGAAATAGCAACACTTCCTTGTACGCACGTTGATAAAATCGCACCAACTCTTGCTAAATATTCATTTTCTGTATGTTCAACAAATAAAAACGTGACAGCATTATTAATCAGCGTTGTTCCCGCCCCAAAAATTAAGGCTGTTACAAAAATTACATTTGGAATTGCTTGGATTAATCCGAGTAAAAATGGAATTGCTAATAATAATCCCCCCGTGATAAACCACTGGTTTTTATTTCGCAGTTTTTCATTTTTGATTAAAACCAAACTCATCACTGCCATTCCGGCTAAAATGAGGACATTTGATAATGATGTGTAAATGCTTGCATTACTTGAATTTTCAATCAACCAAATTTTGGGAATAATAATTTGTAAAATTGGCGCAAATAATGAATTACAAATCATCCCAATCGCAATGATTGTTAATAATTGTTGTTTTTGCATCACATAGTTAAATCCTTCTTTTAACATCACAAGATGCTTTTGCTCACCTGTTTTGGCATTAGCTGCAAGTTTTGGATAACTCATCAATGTAATCAGCAAAAAGATACTAACTACTGTGAATTCAACTGCAAGCATTCCATAAATACCGATAACAATATAGAGCGCTCCAGCAAGTAGCAAAGACACTACTGCAATTACTTGTTGGACAACTGAAGCTTTAATTTGGAAAATTTTATAGTTTTCCGCCGTTAAAACTTGCGGTGTATAGGCTTGATTGTTTGCTGAGATCAATGCTGAAGTAATTTCATGGAAAAAATAACAGATTGCAATTAGATAGAAGGGGGCATTAATGAAAAATAGTCCAATTGTTAGTAACACCGTCATTATTCTTGTGAGGGTTACAACTAAAAAAATTCGCTTCTTTTCATTTTTTTCAATCAAGGTACTAAAAGGGATCTGTAAAAAATTAACACTTGCTTCTAAAAAGCCGATTATTCCAACATAAATCAAGCCTTCAGCTCCACTCCCTAACATCGCCCATAAAATTCCAATATAAAAAAAAGCATCGCCAAACTTAAATATAGCATTGTTAGCGATGATTGCATTAATTATCCGATTTTGTTGCATATTGTTCTCCTCCAAAAACTTCATCATAATGTTCTAATTTTTTTAATTCCATATTCTTCACCTCCCTTGTTTTCAATAATAGCCTTTTTACAACAAAAAAAACTTAACAAAAGCTTTTTCTTTGCTTAATTTATTAAAAATAACAATAAATTATCATTCAAGTAATAATTTATTGTTATTTTTATACGCGAATATTATCTTTCAGGTGATTTTTTCACTCTTTATTTCGTGTAAGGATATTATCTGACTTATTCATATGGACTAAAGAACCACCTTCAACAAGACTCATTTATGACATTTATAACTGCGATATCATATCACTCCTGAAATATCTCAGTACAACTAAAAGTCGCTGTAATTGCAAAACATCGATCACTATTGCGTTGATACTCTCCATATCTAAAGAGG